>DATMAN010000076.1 GCA_035560005.1 Burkholderiales bacterium
AGCGGGGCAGAGGCGGCGATCAAGGCTTGGCAGCTTCAATGAGGCCGCGGCGAATCGCCGCGGAAAACCCGTCACTCTCAGAGCTTTTGTCACAACGAACCTCGCTTCAATGAGGCCGCGGCGAATCGCCGCGGAAAACCGCCCCCTCGGACCGGGAGGTGGAACGCGGCCGCCAAGGGGGAATTGCGAGCGCTCTTATGACCATGGCGCTTCGGGGCCATCGAGCTGGCCGCGCCCGCCAGCAAGATACCCGAAAATCTCCGGATTGTTAAAGAGCTGCCGACTTGCGAGCGCTTCACAAGGCAGACCATCTCACTGCAGCGCTCGCGTCCCTCTGGCAAGAAAAATCAGACGATCACCGGCTCCCGTTGCACCGGCTCAAATCCCCGCTTGCCCAGGCTGACGACTCGCGGGCGCACATTGTCCGCCAGGCCGACATCGATGATCACCACGTGATCATCCTTCTGATTGATGATCTCGTCCAGTGTCGCCAGCATCTCCGCGTGCCGGCGCCTGGACAGCCGGCACTGGAACGCCGACAACTGAACCCACTCCCCGTAACCGTTCATCAGACCGTACACGGCGCGCCAGCGCTTGGGGTCGGCAATGTCGTAGGTCACGATGTAGAGGTGGTCATCCATGGCTCAGCGGGTCACGAAATTGGGATACTCCTTCAGCTCGCCCAGGAGAAAGCGGGCGAGCAGTCTTGCCTGCAGTTCCAGGAGGCGCCGGTAGCTCACCTTGTAGCCGAATACCGGATGAGTGATTTCGTGACCCAGTCGCCGTTCGAAACAAGCGATGAACCGTTTCCGGCCATCAGTGGTGAGCGCTACGCTGCCCGCGGCTGAGATGAAATCGGTCGGCTTGACCTCGCCGTTGTTGATGGCCTGGATGACGCTCGAATCCCCAAGCAGTGGGCGAAACGGCTCCATCATGTCCAGCGCGAGCGCGGGCCGCCCATAGCGCGGTTGATGGTAAAACCCTCGGTAAGGGTCGAAACCGACCGCACTCAACGTGACCGCCCATGACCGCACCAGCAGGCTGTAGGCGAAGGAGAGCAGGGCATTGACCGGATCGGTGGGCGGCCGGCGGTTGCGCTTGGTGAAGTCAAACGCGAATTGCGCTTCGGATTCCGGCGCCCGGCTGAGCATTTCCCGGAAGGAACCGAAGTAGCGCGCGGCCGCGTTGCCTTCCGCGCCGAGCAACTCTGCGAGACAGGACGCGCGCCGGGCCGCGTCGATGTCCTGCCTGAACTGATCCATCAGCGCCTCGGGGGCTTCCCCGTTCTTCCAGTTCCGGCGCAGCAGCGTGCGGCAGTTCTGGATCTTGGCGATGACGAAGCCTTTCGCAAGCCGCAGGCAAGCCCGTTCGTCGAAGCTCGCGCGGTACTGGGCACTCCGGATCTCGACATTCTTGTGCCCGGTGCCCACCGTGTGGCCGATGAACCAGCCGCCGAAGCTGTGCCAGCTCACGGTAATTTCGCGCTCCATGAGCGTGTGCAGGCAAGGCGTTGTCAGGTATACGTTGCCCATGAGGACTACCTGTGACACTTCGTTCAGGCGTGCCGTGGCGCTTTTCACGTCGTCCACGTAGATCTCCAGAACTTCTTCCTTCTTGGCCACTTTGGACCCCCGCGCCTGAACGTAGACAGGCATCGCCTCGTCGCGCAGCACCGAGAGCGGGCGGGGTGGAGTGGTCTCCCGATTGAGGAAATTCACTTCGTCCGGCAGACAGATTCCCACAAGAGAGCAGCGCGGGCACTTCGGGCTGTCCACCAGCGGCGGCGGGATCGTACCGCCCGCCGCTACCAGGCGCAGGCCGTCGATCGCATTGCGAGTAAGCTGCTTCAGTTCTTCATCGAAGGGGACGACGACCCGCTCGCGACTGGCTGCGAAGTACAGCACACCCTCTCGACAGGTATATCCATGCTCTTCGAGGATCAGCCCCTGCACACAGAGCTGCACGCGCTCCGGTTCGTACGCCCCGGCCGCAACGTGCGGCCGTTTGCCGCGCTTGTAGTCCACCGGAACGACCGCACCGTCCTCGGCTTCGATCAAGTCCATCTTGGCGATCAGGCCGAGGCGGTTGCTGGAAAGCGTGATCGAGCGCGCGTGGATACGGGTTTCGCGTTCCAGTTCGTCCGGCGGAGGGAGATGTCCGGACGGGGTGTCGACACGGCGATGGACGCGCTTGCCCTCCACGGTGTCGGAAGATTCCGCCCACTCGCCCTGCACCCACTCCAGATACGCCAGCCGCGGGCAATACTGGTACTCGTTGACCATGCGCGCGGGCAGCAGCGGCATGTCTCCGGACAGTTCGGGGAAAGGGAGTGGAAGCTCCGCTTGCCGGATTGGGTCTTCGCTCATGTGGCCGATGCCTGCCGGACTGCATGCGATACCGTCGTCCTGCCCATAGCATGGCGTATGCCAGAAGGATGCAAGCGGGGCGAAGGTGCACCGGAGAAAATTATCGTTTAGCGCGACCGGTAGTCTTGCACCGGCCGCTCGGCCGTCCAGCCGACTTTGCGCGCAATCCGGGCGCCGATGCCGCGTACGGTGGCCAGAATGCCTGCCGCTGCCCTTACAACCGCTTCCTTCCATGCTGCCGAAGCGCTCGAGCAACCGTCCTGCACGCGCCGGGCCGATGCCTGGAAGGGGCCCTGACGCACCTTCCTTGAAAACCAAGCTTCTCTTCGAAGGAGTAGCTTGTCGGGCGCTCTTCGACGTGCAGGCGTCGACGACGAACTCCTGTTCGATGCGGCGTTCGCGGGCGCGGTTCTTTGCGGAGAGTTTCGGTTCGAGCATTGGGGCGGGGACGTACGTCGATCAAACTACTAATTGACAGGGCGAACCCTGAGAAGCCGCACTCGCGCGCGTCCGAAGTCGGACGCGTGGATTCAGAGATCGGGAGCGGGAGTAAAAAGCCCCAGGCCGAAGTGGCAACCGAAACCGAGTGCGATCGGGCCGCGCACGGGTGCGGCGAAGCGCAGCTCGATCAAGCGGCCGAGCGTGTCAGGCTGCACGAGGCCGCGCTTGCGGCGGAAGCGGTGGTAGTGCAGCGGGCGAAGCCGACGCCCTTCGAAGTCGCAGTCCGGCAGTTCGCGAAAGTCCACGATCTCCGGTCGACCGTCGCCACGCGCGGACCACTCCCGGCGCAGTTGCTCGAGGATCGCCGCGTGCAACGCCTCGGGCGATCGCATCTCGGGTCGCTTCAAGTGCCAGGGATGCAAGTACGGCGTGAGACTTCGCCAGACCGCGGATTCGGCGGCGAGCGGCGTCAAGGCCTCGAACAACCCCACCCGACCGATCCCTTCGAGCATCA
>DATMAN010000077.1 GCA_035560005.1 Burkholderiales bacterium
CGGCACGAGCCGATAGCCGGCCGCGTCCAGACGGTATTCCTCGACGATTTTCTTCGACCCGATCATCAGCCCCGAATCGGCGCCGGGCCCGCGAATGGTCTTGTCCATCCTGGCGGCGACCTCGGGCTTGAGCAGATCGGCGACCGCCCGGACCTCGGAAGCCGGCACGTAGTCGGGTACCGCCCAGAACAGCTTCGCGTCGCCGTACAGACGCGTAATCTTCACCAGGTCGGCCTTGTACTCCTCCCAGTACCTCGCGTGGGCGTGCGGCAGCCAGGCGGCGACGAACAGGTCGATCTCTCCCGCACCCAGTTGCGGATAGATCTGGCTGTGCGTGCCTTTCTTCAGCGCCACGTTGTAGTTCAGCCGCTCCAGAACGAGCTGGATGAGCGCGGCGGTCACTTCGTAGAAGCTCAGATCGACGTGGCCGAGCGCGACATAACGCGCGTGCGCCGGACTCGCAGCCAGCAGCAGCGCGCCCAGCGCTGCGCAAAGCCACCGGCGGAGGTTTTCGATCATTCGGTTCTGCATGGGTGCTCGACTTCTTCGCTGTGTTGGCTTCGGTGTCGGGCGGCGATCAGGTGATCGGCCGCATCACCACTTTCTTGTAGGCGGGGCGTTGCGTGAGCGCGTCGAACCAGCGTCTGAGGTTGGGCTGATCCGGGTGCTCGATCGGCAGCGACATCCAGCGCCAGATGGCGCAGCCCATCGGGATGTCGCCCATGGTAAAAGCTTCGCCCGCGATGAACGCGCGGTTCCTCAGATGCGCGTCCAGATAGCCGAGGATCTCGCCGGTGCGCAGCCGCGACTCCTCCATCGCCTTCTCGTCGCGTTGGTCGACCGGCGTGCGCACCATGTTCCAGAACAACGGGCGGAAGGTCGGCCAGAAGGTCGTGGTCTGCCAGTCCATCCACTTGTCGGCTTCGGCGCGCACCTTCAAATCCTCGGGCCACAGCTTGCCCGCGCTGTGCTTGGCCGCGAGGTAGCGCACGATGGCGTTCGACTCCCACAGCACGAAGCCGTCGTCCTCGATGGTGGGAACCAGACCGTTGGGATTGAGATTACGGTACTGCGGCGTATTGACCACACCGAAGGTGCCGCCGGCGTCGATGCGCTCGTAGGGCAGCGCCATCTCCTCGCATACCCACAGGGCTTTCTGGACGTTCACCGAATTGTCACGGCCCCAGATTCGCAACATGGCTGCTCCCCCTTTCCTTGACGTCCTTGGTGCTGCTTGCGTGTCTAGCGCGCGTTTCTCAGCTCGGCCAGCGTGGCTTCGATCAGCCGCCGCGAGATGCTGATCGGGCTGGGCAGCACCTGCGGGAGCCGCTCGGCGCTGAACCAGTCCGCGGCCTCGATTTCCATCGGGTCCGGGTGCAGTTCGCCCCCGGCGTAGTCGCAGTGAAACGCGATCATCAGCGAATGCGGAAACGGCCACGGCTGGCTGGCGAAATAGCGCAGATTGGATACATGGATGCCGACCTCTTCCTCGACCTCGCGGGTCAGCGTCTGTTCCAGCGTCTCGCCCGGTTCCGAGAACCCGGCCAGCGCCGAGTACATGCCGGGCGGGAAGTGCGGCGAGCGGGCCAGCAGGAAGTCGCGACCCCTGCGCACCAGCGCCATCACCGCCGGCGCGATGCGCGGATAGTGAAGCTGCCCGCAGCGCGGGCATGCACGCGCGCGCTCGCCGGGCTTGAGCTGCGTCGGCGTGCCGCAACGGCCGCAGAACTGGTGCGAGCGGTCCCAGTCCATGATCTGGAAGGCGCGGCCGGCCAGCGCGAACACCGTGTCATCCAGCGCGCCGAACAGCGCGCGCAGTCCGGACCACTTCATGCCCGGCGGCGCCGGTGAGCTCTCTTCCACCTCGGCGGTGAAGCACGGAACGTTGCCGAGTGCGCCCAGATATTGCGAGCGTACCGACGCGAGGCCCAGATCGGCGAGCGAACGCGCCTGAGGTATGCGCACCCCCTGCGGCGCGGCTTGCACCAGAATCTGACTGCCCTGGAACACGAACCAGAGGACAGGCGAGTCCAGCCGCCGCGGCGGCACGCAGGATGCGACGAAGCGTTCCGGAGCGGAGAGGATCATCTGCATGTCGCACCTCCGCGAGGCATGCCGTTATTTCTTCTTGGGCATGTACAGGTCGGTGATCGACCCTTCGGCGATCTCGGCCGCGAAGAACACGGTCTCGGAAAGCGTTGGATGCGGGTGGATGGTAAGCCCGATGTCTTGCGCGTCGGCCCCCATTTCCAGCGCCAGCACCGTTTCGGAAATCAGCTCGCCGGCGTTGGGTCCGACGATGCCCGCGCCGAGCAGGCGCCGGCTGGCGGCATCGAAGATCAGCTTGGTCATGCCTTCGTCGCGCGCGGTGGCCAGCGCGCGCCCGCTCGCCGCCCACGGGAACACGGCCTTCTCGATGGCGATCCCCTGCGTCTTCGCCTGCGTCTCGGTCAGCCCCATCCACGCGACCTCGGGGTCCGTGTAGGCGACCGAGGGCACGGTACGCGCGTCGAACGCCGCCTTGTGGCCGGCGATCACCTCGGCCGCGACTTTGCCTTCGTGAGTGGCCTTGTGCGCGAGCATCGGCTCGCCGCAGACGTCGCCGATCGCGAAGACGTGCGGCACGTTGGTACGCATCTGCTTGTCGACCGGAATGTAACCGCGCTGGTCCACCGTCACGCCCGCCGCCTCGGCGCCGATCGCCTTGCCATTGGGCTGCCGGCCAACGGCGAGCAGGACACGGTCGAAGACCTGCGGCTGCGGCGCGCTCTGTCCTTCGAAGGTGGCTTTCAGTCCGTTGGAAACGGGCTCGAGCCGGACGACCTTGGTCTTGAGGTGGATTGCCTCGTAGCGCTTCTCGATGCGCTTTTGCAGCGGTTTGACCAGGTCGCGGTCGGCGCCCGGCATCAACCCGTCGAGCAGCTCGACCACGGTGATCTTGGAGCCCAGCGCGTCGTAGACGCAGGCCATTTCCAGTCCGATGATGCCGCCGCCGATGACCAGCAGCCGCGGAGGGATGTCGGACAGCTCCAGCGCGCTGGTGGAATCGAGCAGGCGCGGGTCGTCGTAGGGCAAGCCCGGAATGCGCGCGGACTGCGAGCCCGCCGCGATGATGGCGTAGTCGAACGACACTTTCTTGACGCCCTCCGCACCTGTCACTTCGATCATGTGCGGCGAGACGAACTTCCCCACGCCCTGCACGACGGTCACTTTGCGCTGCTTGGCGAGCGAGGACAGTCCCTTCGTCAGCCGGCCCACCACGTTTTCCTTCCAGCCACGCAGCTTGGGCAGCTCGATCGCCGGCTTTCCGAACACGACGCCGTAGTGGCTCATCTCCTCTGCTTCCGCCACAACCCGCGCGGCGTGCAGCAGCGCCTTGGAGGGAATGCAGCCGACGTTCAGGCACACGCCGCCCAGCGTGGGATAGCGCTCGATCAGCGCGACCTGCTTGCCGAGATCGGCGGCGCGGAACGCCGCCGTGTAGCCGCCCGGGCCCGACCCCAGCACCACCACGTCGGCGTGCAGATCGCCTTTGGCGGCGGGACTGTCCGATACGATCGCCGGCGCCGCGGGCGGTGGCGCCGCGGCGGGTCTGGCGGCTTCCGCCTCGGGCGCCTCGGCTTTGGCCGGCGCCGGTGCGGCCGGAGCCTTTGCCTGCGCGTCCACCGCTTCGAGCAGCAGGATGAGGCTGCCCTCGGAGACCTTGTCGCCGAGCTTGACCTTTATCTCCTTGACGACCCCTGCCGCGGGAGAGGGCACGTCCATGGTTGCCTTGTCGGACTCCAGCGTGACGAGCGCAGCCTCCTTCTCGATCCGCTCGCCCGGCTTGACCAGCACGTCGATCACCGGGACGTCCTTGAAGTCACCGATGTCCGGCACTTTCACTTCGATCGGTTGGCTCATCTGTGATTGATTCCGGCCGTCATGTACGCACGTGGCCGTCGCCGAGCACGATCCACTTGAGCGAGGTCAGCCCCTCCAGGCCGACCGGGCCGCGCGCGTGCAGCTTGTCCGTCGAGATGCCGACTTCCGCGCCCAGGCCGTACTCGAACCCGTCGGCGAACCGGGTCGAGGCGTTGACCATGACGGAAGAGGAATCGACCTCGCGCAGAAAACGCCGCGCCCGGGCCACGTCCTCGGTCACGATGGCGTCGGTGTGCTGCGAGCCGTACACGGCGATATGCTCGATCGCCTGATCGAGGTCTTCCACGACGCGCACCGCCAGCACCGGCGCCAGATACTCCGTGTACCAGTCCTGCTCGGTCGCGGGCAGCATCCGTGGAACGATCGCCCGCGCGCGCTCGTCGCCGCGCAGCTCGACGCCCTTCTCGAGGTAGATCCGGCACAGCGGCGGCAGCACCTGCGACGCAATACCCTGATGCACCAGCAGCGTCTCCATGGTGTTGCAGGTCCCGTAGCGCTGGGTCTTGGCGTTGTCGGCGATGCGGATCGCCTTGTCGAGGTCGGCGCGTTCGTCGATGTACACGTGGCACACGCCATCCAGGTGCTTGAGCACCGGGATGCGCGACTCGCTGGCGATGCGTTCGATCAAGCTCTTGCCGCCCCGCGGCACGATGATGTCGACGTAGTCCTTCATCGCGATCAGCTCGCCCACCGCGGCGCGATCGGTCGTCTCGACCACCTGCACCGCATCCTCGGGCAGCCCTGCCTTGCGCAGCCCTTCGTGCACGCAGCGCGCGATGGCCTGGTTGGAATGGATCGCTTCGGAACCGCCGCGCAGGATCGCGGCGTTCCCCGATTTCAGGCATAGTCCGGCCGCGTCGGCGGTCACATTGGGGCGCGACTCGTAGATGATGCCGATCACGCCGAGCGGCACGCGCATGCGGCCGACCTGGATGCCGCTCGGCCGGTAGCGCAGCTCGGTGATCTCCCCCACCGGATCGGGCAGTTGCGCGATCTGGCGCAAGCCCTCGGCCATCGCCGCAATGCTCTTCTCGCCGAGGGTCAGGCGCTCGATCATGGCGGATTCCAGCCCCTCGGCTTTCGCACTGGAGACATCCCGGGCATTGGCTTCGAGCAGACGCGAGGCGTCGCGCTCGATGGCTTCGGCCAGTGCGAGCAGCGCCGCGTCCTTGGCGCGCGTCTCGGCCTTGGCCAGGGCGCGAGCAGCGGCGCGCGCGGCGCGCCCGACGGCGTGCATGTAAGACTGGATATCCATGAGGATCCCGGTGGCGGCTACGCGGAAATTCTACCGCCAATCCCGTCGTTCGCCTCCGGCATCAGAGCAAGACCGAGCCGCAGCAGCGCATCCCACGCGTCGCCTTCGCTCAACCCCTTGATGATCCGGTCCACTTCAGCCGCCGCGGCCAGCGCTTCGAGCAGCGAGGCCTGGTCCAGCCGCTCCAGTGCTTTCGGCATCCATTGTTGGCGCGGTCCCCAGACCCTGGCCTCGCGCATCGCATGGGGCAGCGGCGCGCCGCGCGCCACCAGGCGCTTGATACGCGCCATGACGCGCGCTTCTTCGGCGATCGCCCACAGCACGAGCGGCGGGGCGACGCCCTCGGCGCGCAAGCCATCGAGCATGCGCACGAAGTGCGCGCGTTCGCCGCGCAGGATCGCCGGCCCCAGCTCGAAGACGTCGAAGCGGGCCACGTCGAGCACCGCGTTCTTCACGTCCTCGAATTGCAGTTCTCCGGGGGGAAAGAGCAGGGCAAGCTTCATCACTTCCTGATGCGCGGCCATGAGGTTGCCTTCCACACGCTGGGCGACGAAGTGCAGCGTTTCCTCGGAGGCGTGCTGATCCTGTGCCGCCAGCCTTTGCCCGATCCACTGCGGCAAGCGCTCGCGTGCGACCGCTGCCGCGTGCACGGCGACGCCCGCGCGCTCCAGTGCCTCGAACCAGGCGGATGCCAGCGCCTGACGATCCAGTTCGGGCAGGCCGATCAGGACGATCGTGTCTTCGGGAAGCGATCGTGCGAGCTGCGCCAGCGCCTCGGCGCCTTCCTTGCCGGGCTTGCCGGACGGGATGCGCAGATCGAGGAGTCGCTTGGACGCGAACAGCGACAGATTCGCGCCCGCGGCGAGCGCCTCGTTCCAGTCGAAGCCCGCTTCGGCGATGAGCACCTTGCGTTCTTCGTGACCTGCGGCCGCAGCCGCGGCGCGGATCCGGTCGGCCGCCTCCAGCGCGAGCAGCAGCTCCTCGCCGTAGACCACGTACAGCGGCGCCAGCCCGCGCTTCAGTTGCCGGGGGAGTTGTTCAGAATCGATCCGCATTTACGAACCGACCACGCAGACACGGGGGCGCGGAAGAAGAGCGACACTCGAACACAGGAAGGCACGGAGAAAGACCGGAACGTCTCGGGCGCGGGCACTCGCCTGGCAGGTCTCAACACCGTCTCGGTGCTTCTGTGTCTCCGGGGTCCTTGCGGTGCGCCGCATCATCAACGGTTCATGCGGGCGAGCAGGCTGCTCAGGCGGTCAGGCTCGTCGCTGCGCAGCATCTTCTGCGTGAGCACCAGGATTTCCGGCAGG
The DNA here is from genome assembly GCA_035560005.1 of Burkholderiales bacterium. Taxonomy (NCBI): domain Bacteria; kingdom Pseudomonadati; phylum Pseudomonadota; class Betaproteobacteria; order Burkholderiales; species Burkholderiales bacterium. The sequence continues at coordinate 6,493 of DATMAN010000077.1, forward strand.
TCGGTCTTCAACACCACCTGCTTGACAGCCAGCAGATACGCCGGATGCATCGAGAGCTGCCGCAGCCCCAGGCCCAGCAGCAGCCGCACGAGCTTTACATCGCCCGCCATCTCGCCGCAGATCGCAACCGGCTTGCCCGCCCGGTTCGCGCTGCGAATGATGTGCGACAGCAGGTTGAGCACGGCCGGGTGCAGCGGGTCGTAGAGGTGGGAGACCGAATCGTCGCTGCGATCGATCGCCAGCGTGTACTGGATGAGGTCGTTGGTGCCGATCGAGATGAAGTCGAGCCGGCGCATGAACATGTTGAGCGAGAGCGCCGCCGCCGGCACCTCGATCATGCCTCCCACCTGGACCTTGCGGTCGTAGGGGATGCCGTCGCGCTCGAGGCTGGCCTTGGCTTCCTGTACCAGATGCAGCGTCTGGTTCAGCTCGGCGATCGACGACAGCATCGGGATCAGCAACTTGACCTTGCCGTAGTGGGACGCGCGCAGGATGGCGCGCAACTGTCGATGGAACATGTGCGGCTCGGCGAGGCACAGCCGGATCGCGCGCAGTCCCAGCGCCGGGTTGGGCGTCACCCGGCCGCCTGCGTCGAGCTGCTTGTCGGCACCCAGATCGAAGGTGCGGATGGTGACCGGCATCCCGTCCATCTCGGTGACGACCCTGCGGTAGGCGTCGAACTGTTCGTCTTCGCTCGGCAGATCGCGCCGGTTCAGGAACAGGAACTCGGTTCTGAACAAGCCGATGCCTTCCGCGCCGTTCTCCTTGGCGTCCGCCACGTCTTCCGGCAACTCGATGTTGGCCTGCAGCTCGATCGGCGTGCCGTCGAGCGTCGTGGTGCGGGTGCGCTTGAGGCGCTTGAGCTTCTGGCGCTCGATCTCCCACTGTTCCTGGCGCAGCTTGTATTCCCCGAGCACCGTCTTGTCGGGGTTGACGATGACCACGCCGTTGCTGCCGTCCACGATCAACAGCTCGTTCTCGCGGATCAGGGTGCGCGCGTGGTGCAGCGCCACCACCGAGGGGATGTTGAGGCTGCGCGCGACGATCGCCGTATGCGAGGTCGCACCGCCCAGATCGGTGATGAAGCTCGCGAACTGGTGCTGCTTGAAGAGGATGACGTCGGCCGGCGACAGATCGTGGGCCACGAGGATCGCGTTGCCCCCGGGCAGCGCACGCACCGCGCGTCCGGGCTGGCCCATCAGCGCCTTCAACACCTGCTCGACTACCTGGATGATGTCGTTGCGGCGCTCGCGCAGGTAGCCGTCCTCGATGCTCGCGAACTGATCGAGCAGTTCCTCCATCTGCAGCTTCAGCGCCCACTCGGCGTTGCACGACTGGCTCTCGATCAGCGTCTTGGGCGCTTCCGACAGGGTCGGATCGTCGAGGATCATGCGGTGCAGATTGAGAAACGCCGCGAATTCCGGCGGGGCGCCGGCGGGCACATGCTGCGAGAGTGCGGCGAATTCACTGCGCACCTGAGTCACCGCCGCGTCGAATCGCGCCTTTTCTTGCGCCACCCGCGACTTCGGAATGTCGTAGTGGGCGACTTCGAGCTGGGCGTGAGACACGAGCTGCGCGCGCCCGATCGCGACGCCGCCCGAGATGCCGATGCCGTGGATGGTGAAGCTCATTGCCGCGGGACGGTGACCGCCGACCGTTAACGGGTGAGGTACCTGCAGGAGACCTGGCTCGTCACGCATCGCTCGTCACGCGCTCATTCTCCTTCGTCGAACTTGCTTTCGATCAGGCGCACCAGCGCGTCGATGGCCTCGTTTTCGTCGGGGCCGTCGGTTTCCAGGGTCACCGTCGCTCCTTTGGCGGCGGCGAGCATCATGACGCCCATGATGCTCTTGGCGTTCACCCGGCGGCCGTCGCGCGAGATCCACACTTCGCTGCGGTACTTGCCCGCGAGCTGCGTGAGCTTGGCCGAGGCGCGGGCGTGCAGCCCCAGCTTGTTAGCGATTTCGACTTGCCGCTGTTGCATTCTCGTACTGGGGCAAGGGCAGCCGCACGATGCCTTCCATGCCGCCGGAAACGGCTTTGCCGACGACCGTCGCCAGCGGTGCGTCGCGATAGGTCAGCGCTCTCACCAGCATCGGCAGGTTCACGCCGGCCACCCCCTCGACCTTGCCGGGCGCGAGCAGCGTGAGCGCGATGTTGCAGGGCGTGGCGCCGTAGATGTCGGAGAGCACCAGCACGCCCTGGCCCTGGTCCAGCGTCTTGATGAGCCGGATGGCCTGCGGCTGGATCTGCTGCGGATCGTCGTGCGGCGTGACGCCGATCTGCATCAGCAGCGGGGGACGACTGCCCATGACGTGGCTTGCGCAATGGATCAGGCTCTCGCCGAGCGTGCCGTGGGTGATCAGCAGGATTCCGACCATGGATACAAGTATGAAGGAGGAAGGAGGAAGGATGAAGGCGCCCTCATCCTTCATCTCCTTGCGCCTTCGTCCTCGCTCTTTCCAGCGCGTCGATCATCATGCCGGCGACGTTGAACCCGGTCTGATCCTCGATCTCGCGCATGCAGGTCGGGCTGGTGACGTTGACTTCGGTCAGCCAGCCGCCGATCACGTCCAGCCCCACCAGCATCAGGCCATGCTTGTTCAGTTCCGGCCCGAGTGCGAGCGCGATTTCCTTCTCGCGCGCAGTGAGCGGCTGCGCCACGCCGCGGCCACCCGCCGCGAGGTTGCCGCGGGTCTCGCCCGGCTTCGGGATTCGCGCCAGCGCGTACGGCACCGGCTCGCCGCCGATCACCAGCACGCGCCGGTCGCCTTCGCTGATCTCGGGGATGAAGCGCTGGGCCATGATCGTGCGCCGCCCATAGTGCGTGAGCGTTTCGATGACCACGCCGACGTTGTGGTCCTGGCGATGCAACCGGAAGACCGAGCTGCCCCCCATGCCGTCCAGCGGCTTGAGCACGATGTCGCCGTGCTCGGCGAGAAAGGCGCGGATCAGCGCTTCGTCGCGCGCGACCAGGGTCGGCACGGTGAACTGCGGGAATCGGGTGATGGCCAGCTTTTCGTTGAAGTCGCGCAGGGCGCGCGGGTCGTTCACCACGCGCGCCCCCTGCGCCTGCGCCAGCTCGAGCAGATAGGTGCTGTAGACGTATTCCATGTCGAAAGGAGGATCCTTTCGCATGAGCACGAAGTCGAACGACTCGGGCGCGGTTGCCGTCCGCTCCCCGGTGTCGTACCAGTGGTGCGCGTCGCCGGTAATGCGCAGCGCACGCGTGAAGGCCACGACCCGCCGATCCTTCCAGACCAGGTCCTCCTGGTGCAGGACTGCGAGCGAATGCCCGCGCCTGGCCGCCTCGCGCATCATCGCGTAGGAGGAGTCCTTGTAGGTCTTGATCGACTCGAGCGGGTCGAGAACGAACGCGAGCTTCATGGAGGCGGTGACGCCCGGTCGCTCGTCACTGTCTACGCGCGGGCGACGCGCGGGGCCGCAACGGCGGGGTCGTTCGGGATTTCCCGGGCCTGCTCCATGCGCTCCAGCTCGACCGCGGCAGCGAGCAGCGCCAGGCGGGCGATGACCCCGTAGGCATAGAAGCGGTTCGGCGGACAGTCCGGATTGGCGTCGATCTCCGGCTGCATGCAGCTGATGTCGAATGGCAGGGGCTCGAAGTGCATGCCTGGGGCGTTCAGGTTTTCATCGACGCCGCGTTGGGTGTGCACCCGGTAGAAGCCGCCGACCACGAAGTGATCGATCATGTAGATCACCGGTTCGGCCACGCCGCCGTTGATGGTCTCGAAGGTGTGCACGCCTTCCTGCACGATCACGTGGGTGACTTGCAGTCCTTCCTTGACCACCGCCATCTTGTTGCGCTGCCTGCGGTTCAGGCCCTGCACTTCCGAGGGGTCCTTCACGCTCATCACGCCCATCCCGTAGGTGCCGGCGTCGGCCTTGACGATGACGAAGGGCACATGGTCGATGCCGTACTCGCGGTACTTCTCGCGGGTCCTGGCCAGTATGTGATCGACCCAGCTCGCCAGGCATTCCTCGCCCACGCGCTCCTGGAAATCGATCTCGCCGCAGGTGGCGAAATAGGGCGTGATCAGCCAGGGGTCGATGCCGATGAGCTTTGCGAACTCGCCCGCGACTTCCTCATAGGCGGTGAAGTGGTTGGACTTGAGCCGCGTCGACCAGCCGGCGTACAGCGGCGGGATGACCGGCTGTTCCAGGTTCTTCAGGATCTCCGGAACTCCCGCCGAGAGGTCGTTGTTCAGCAGGATCGTGCAGGGGTCGAAATCGGCCAGCCCGAGCCGGTTGCCGCGGCGCACGAGCGGCTCGAGCGTGAGCTTGTCCCCGCTGGGCAGATCGAAGGTGGTCGGCGCGCTGATTTCGGGCAGCAGGGTGCCCACGCGCACCTTCAAACCCGCGAGCTGAAGGATGCCTTTGAGCGCCACGACATTGTGCAGGTAGTGGATATTGCGCGTGTGGTTCTCCGGAACGATCAGGAAGCCGCGCGCATCCGGGCACACTTTCTCGACCGCGCTCATCACGGCCTGAACGCACAGCGGAAGAAACGCCTTGTTCAGATTGTTGAATCCGCCGGGAAAGAGATTGGTATCCACCGGCGCGAGCTTGAATCCCGCGTTGCGCAGATCGGTGGAGGCATAGAACGGCGCGGCGTGGTCCTGCCACTGGCCGCGGAACCAGTGCTCGATCGCCGGCATGGCATCCAGAAACTGCTTCTCCAGCGACAGCAGCGGTCCCGTCAGCGTGGTGGACAGGGAAGGAAGGGTCATGGGGATTCCGGCAAGGGGGTCGAAGGATTGTATCAAAGCACCCTTCCCGGCCCCCGCACCTTCGCGCAGGCCGGCCGGTGCCAAAGCTCTGGAAACAAGACGGGCGCCCGAAGGCGCCCGTCGCTGTTGCCCGCGCTGCTCGCGCGCGAACGACGCGCTAGCTGTGGTAGGCCATTTCCCCGTGCTGGGTGGAGTCCAGGCCCTCGCGCTCCTGGTCTTCGGGCACGCGCAGCCCCACGATCAGGTCGGTCACCTTGAAGGCGATCGCGGCCACGACGCCGGACCAGATCAGCGAGGTGAGCACCGCCCAGCCCTGTGACGTGAGCTGTCCCGCGATCGAGAACTCGCCCGCGGCGTTGGCCACGTAGTCATACCACGAAGTGCCGCCGAGCGAGGGCGAAGCGAAGATGCCGGTCCCCAGGGCGCCGATGATCCCGCCCACGCCGTGCACGCCGAACACGTCGAGGGCGTCGTCGTAGCCGAGCTTGGCTTTCAGCCAGATCACCGCCCAGAGGCAGACCACGCCGGCGACGATGCCGAGCACCAGCGCGCCCATCGGCCCGACGAAGCCGCAGGCCGGCGTGATCGCCACCAGGCCGGCGATGGCGCCGGAAGCGATGCCGAGCATGGTGGGCTTGCCGCGCACCATCCACTCGACGAACATCCACGACAGGGCCGCCGCGGCGGTGGCGAGCAGCGTGTTGACCATCACCATCGCGGCCAGACCGGTCGCCTCGAGGTTCGAGCCCACGTTGAAACCGAACCAGCCCACCCACAGCAGCGAAGCGCCGGCCATGGTCAGTCCCAGGTTGTTGGGCGGCATGGCTTCCTTGCCATAGCCGATGCGCTTGCCGACCAACAGCGCACCGACCAGCCCGGCGATGCCGGCGTTGATATGCACCACGGTTCCGCCCGCGAAGTCCAGCGCGCCTTTCTGGAACAGGAAGCCCGCGGTCGCGCCTGCGGCCTCGGCCGCCGCCGCATCGGTGTAGGCGTCGGGGCCGGCCCAGTACCACACCATGTGCGCGATCGGCAGGTAGGAGAAGGTGAACCAGATCACCATGAACACGAGCACCGCCGAGAACTTCATGCGTTCGGCGAAGGCTCCCACGATCAGCGCGGGCGTGATCGCGGCGAAGGTGAGCTGGAACACGATGTAGACGTATTCGGGGATATACACGCCCTTGCTGAAGGTCGCCGCCAGCGACTCGCCGTTCACGCCCTTCAGGAACATCTTGCTCAAGCCCCCGAAGAAGGCGTTGCCCTCCGTGAAGGCCACGCTGTATCCGTAGATCGCCCACAGCACCGCGATCAGGCAGAAGATCGTGAACACTTGCATCAACACCGAGAGCATGTTCTTGGCGCGCACCAGCCCGCCGTAGAACAGCGCCAGTCCCGGAATCGTCATCAGGATGACCAGCACGGTGGCGACCAGCATCCAGGACGTGTCGCCCTTGTTGACCGTCGGGGCGGGCGCGGCAGCCGCCGGGGCTTGCGCCGCCGCCTGGGCGGCGGGTGAGGGCGCCGCGTCCTGCGCAAGGACCGGTGCCGTCGCGCCGCACAAGGCGGCACACAGCGCCAGCAGCGTCAGAATTCTCTTGATCATGTTGGTCTCCCTATAGGGCATCGGCGCCGGTTTCGCCGGTGCGGATGCGAACGACCTGCTCAAGGTCGAAGACGAAGATCTTTCCATCGCCGATCTTGCCGGTGCTGGCCGATTTCTCGATCGCTTCGATCACTTGCTCGAGCATGTCGTCCTTGATCGCGGCCTCGATCTTGACCTTGGGCAGGAAATCGACGACGTACTCGGCGCCACGGTAGAGCTCGGTATGCCCCTTCTGCCTGCCGAAACCCTTGACTTCGGTCACTGTGATCCCCTGCACGCCGACGGCGGACAAGGCCTCACGCACCTCGTCAAGCTTGAACGGCTTGATGATCGCGGTTACCAGTTTCATGCTGCCTCCCTGGTCTTGTGTGAAGAAAAAGGGCCCGGCTGGCCCCGGGCCCGGTTGCGTGAATCCATCAGAAAGTCCGGGTCACCGACAGGATGACGGTGCCATCGCCGAGAAACACCTGCTCGCCGTTGGCCTTCGTCACCGTGTAGTTCGCTTCCTCGGCGTCGGTGTCCTTGTAGGCGAGCCCGAAGTTGAAGCCCTCCCACAGGTAGTTGGCGCCGATCCTGTAGTCGGTGTAGTCCAGATCGATAATGCTTCCCTCCACGGTCTGCTTGCCCACGTGAGCCGTGACCGAGAACGCATCCGTCACCGGATAGGTGGCCGACAGGTCGAAATAGATGGAGCCTTTGCTGTCGTCGTTGAATGCCGAAGGGCAGCTGGTGGCGTTGCAGCCGAAGAAGTCGGTCACGGCGTAGTACACCCTGGCGCTCAGCCACTTCCAGGAACCGCCGAGCACGAGTTCCAGCGTGTCGTAGGACTCGCCGGTCCCGGTGATCTCGGCGCCGGGATAGTAGTAGTACACGGCGCCGCCGTTGATGCCGAAATCGCCGAAGGCCTTGCTCCAGCCGCCGTAGAAATCCCACTCCAGCGAGCCGTCCGCGAACTGGATTCCGCTGATGTTCGAGCCCCAAGTGCCGAGGTACAGCCCGCTCGAATGCACGTAGTCGAACCCGCCCTGGACTGCGGGTTCCTCCATCGTCTGCGTCAGCCCGCGAAACGAATAGTCGGAAAAGAATCCGATGTTCGCGGTGAGGGTGTGAGGCGAAGCCGCGTCCTGCGCGAGCGACATTCCCGGCAGAGCGAACACCGCGGCCACGGCCGTCGCGATGAGTTTCTTCTTGAACATGATCCTGGTTCCTTGTGCAGTAAGACGACGCGAAAACAAGCGGGCTGTGCTGTCTGCATACCGCGTGCCAGTCCTGTTCTTCATGGAACTCAATCGCTTATCGTGCATGCCTGGGTGTGGCCAGACTCCGGTGCACCAATCAGAAGCGCCGCGGCCGTCACGGGCACCCCGATGGTGCGAACGCTTTCGGCCGCAGCGGTTTGCTACACTGGGGCCGGCGAGGAGGCTTTTTGCGTGGATCGCAGGTTCATCGATGAGATCAGTCGCCGTGCCGCGGAGGTGATCGCCAGTACTCCGGTCGGCGATATGCAGAAGAACCTGCGCGCGCTGTTCACCGCATGGCTGGAGCGGCTCGACCTGGTGACGCGCGAAGAACTCGACGCGCAGATGCAGGTCCTGCGGCGCACGCGCGAAAAGCTGGAACAGCTGGAGGCGCGGGTGGCGCAACTGGAAGCGAGGGGCAAGGCCGAGGGCATGAAGCGAGAGACGAGAGACGCGCAATGACGGTGCCGGCCTGAAAGACCTCACCGCCCCCAAAGGACACCGAGAAATCGAAAACGGGGAGGTCGTGTCAGCGGTCCCGCGCAGCGCGCGGCGCCGCAGCACGCGCGCCGCATGCGCTTCTGCGCCGCATCCTTGATCTTTCCGCCTGCATCCCGGTCTTTCCATGTCCCTCGCGGTCCTCTTTAGTCGCGCGCTGGCCGGAATGGACGCGCCGGAGGTCACGGTCGAAGTGCACCTGGCCAACGGACTTCCCAGCTTCACCATCGTGGGCTTGCCGGAAATCGAGGTGAAGGAGGCGCGCGACCGGGTCCGCTCGGCGCTCGTCAACTGCCGCTTCGAGTTTCCAGCGAGGCGCATCACCGTCAATCTCGCGCCTGCCGATCTTCCCAAGGAAAGCGGCCGTTTCGACCTGCCCATCGCGCTCGGCATCCTCGCCGCTTCGGGCCAGTTGCCGCGCGAGGCGCTGTCGCGCTACGAGTTCGCCGGCGAACTGGCCCTGACCGGAGCGTTGCGCCCGATCCGCGGCGCGCTGGCCATGACCTATCGCGCGCATCGCTCCGGACGCTGTTTCGTATTGCCGGAAGCGAGCGCCGAAGAGGCCGCGCTGGTCCCGCAGGCGACCGTACTGCCCGCCGGTTCGCTGCTGGAGGTCTTCGCCCATTTGTGCGGCAAGCAGGTGCTCCAGCCCCGCCCACCGGCGGCGGTCGCGGCCCCGCCGGATGGTCCGGATATGGCGGAGGTGAAGGGCCAGTTGCAGGCCAAGCGCGCGCTGGAGATTGCGGCGGCCGGCGGACACAGCGTGCTCATGGTGGGGCCGCCCGGTACCGGCAAGACCATGTTGGCCGAACGGCTGGCCGGAATCCTTCCGCCGATGAGCGACGAGGAGGCGCTGGAATCGGCCGCCATCCAGTCGCTCGGCTCCCAGGGCTTCAACGTGCGCGACTGGAAACGGCGGCCTTACCGCGCGCCTCACCACACGGCCTCGGCGGTCGCGCTGGTGGGCGGCGGCAGTCATCCGCGCCCCGGAGAGATCTCGCTCGCCATGAACGGCGTGCTGTTTCTGGACGAACTGCCCGAATTCGGCCGCGAGGTGCTGGAAGTGCTGCGCGAGCCCCTGGAGTCCGGCCGCATCGTCGTTTCGCGCGCCGCACAGCAGGCCCAGTTCCCGGCCCGCTTCCAGCTCGTGGCCGCGATGAATCCCTGCCCGTGCGGCTATCTCGGGCACTACAGCGGGCGCTGCCGCTGCACCCCGGAGCAGGTGGCGCGCTACCGCAACCGCATTTCCGGGCCGCTGATGGATCGCATCGATCTGCACATCGAGGTGCCCGCCGTGCCCGAGTCCGACCTCGCGTCGCGGCAGAGCGGTGAATCGAGCGCACAGATTCGCGAGCGCGTCGCCGCCGCGCGCGAGCGCCAGATGCGGCGCCAGGACAAGCCGAACGCGCTGCTGGGCGTCAAGCAGATCGAAGCGCTGTGCGCGCCGGACGCCGAAGGCGAAAGACTCGCGCGCTCCGCGCTCACCCGCCTCGGGCTGTCGGCCCGCGCGTATCATCGGGTGCTCAAGGTCGCGCGCACGATCGCCGACCTCGCCGGCGCTGAAGGCGTGAGGGCTGCGCACGTCGCCGAGGCGATCCAGTACCGCCGCTTCGAACGCTCCTGAGTCGAAACCGAAGCTCTCACCGCGCAGGACGCTGCGGACGCGGATGAATCCGAGAAAAAGAGCGAGCTACGAAGACACGAAGATACACAAGGAAGAACTGGATGTGCTGTCCTCGTGCTCCTTTGTGTCTTTGTGCCTTGGTGGTGTGCTTTGCAGGGTTCCGTCTTCCGTTTGCCTCGCGCCCTCCGCGGTGAGAGTCTGGTTTCTTTCTCTTGCACGCCCATGCATGCACTGGATAGTTGGATAGAGGAAAAGCGCTCGGCGTATCTGTACCGCGTGGTCGCGGAGTGCGAGCGCGGCACCGCGCGCGAGGCGCTGTTCCGGGAGCTGGCCGCCGAGGCGGACAAGCAGGCGCAGATCTGGGCCGGGGAGATCCGGCGCCAGGGCGGCGCAGTCCCGCAGGACTACGAGCCCGATCTGCGCACGCGGATCGTCGCGCGGCTCACCCGCTCGCTCGGGCCGCGGGCCACGCGTGGCGTGCTCGCGGCGATGAAGGTGCGCGGCATGTCGCTGTACGCCACGGTGGACCCGCGCCACTACGTTCCCGGCGCCGCTTCCGGTGCCGAGGGGCGGCATCGCGGGCTCGCCGGCGGAGGCAACCTGCGCGCCGCGGTCTTCGGCGTCAACGACGGGCTGGTGTCCAACGCGAGCCTCATCCTGGGCGTGGCGGGCGCGACCTCGCACAACGAAGTGATCCTGCTGTCTGGAGTCGCCGGGCTGCTGGCGGGCGCCTTTTCCATGGCGGCGGGCGAGTACGTCTCGGTGCGCTCGCAGCGCGAGATGTTCGAATACCAGATCGGCCTCGAGGCCGAAGAGCTCAAACAGTACCCGAAGGAAGAGGCCGGCGAGCTGGCGCTGATCTACGAAGCCCGCGGAGTGCCGCGCGCGCACGCGCAGCGCATGGCGGACGACATCGTCGCCGATCCCGGCAAGGCGCTCGATGCGCTCGCGCGCGAAGAGCTGGGACTCAATCCGGATGCTCTGGGTTCGCCCTGGGGCGCGGCCGGTTTCTCGTTCGCTTCGTTCGCGGCGGGCGCGCTGATCCCCTTGCTGCCTTTCCTGTTCTCCGCCGGAGGCGGCGCGCTCGCGGTGTCGATCGCCTTGACCGCGGCCGCATTGTTCGCGGTCGGCAGTGCGCTCAGCCTGTTCACCGGCCGCCAGGCTTTCGCCGGCGGACTGAGGATGCTCGCGATCGGCGGCGCAGCCGGGGCACTGACTTTCCTGATCGGCAAATGGCTGGGGGTGACGCTCGGGTGAAAACTGCGAGCCCGTGAGGTGACCGGCTGGTCACGGTTGGCTTGATCGGTCGATCACCGGCCCGCTCACGTTGACAGCCCAGCGCCAAACGGCTACCTTTCGCCCATCCGCGCCGATTTGAGCCGCAGCTTGCGGGCGCGTAACAAATGCCGCTAAAGCGTGGGACCGGAAGAACCCGACCGCGCCTGCGGCCGGGTTTTTTGTTTTCATGGCGGACAAACGACATCAACTGCTCGCGCAACTGTGCGAAGAGCGCATCCTGATCCTGGACGGCGCCATGGGCACCATGATCCAGGGGCACAAGCTCGGGCGCGATCACTATCACGGCGATCGCTTCCACCACCATCACTGCGATCAGACCGGCAACAACGACCTGCTCACGCTCACCCAGCCGGCGGTGATTCGCGGCATCCATGAGGCGTACCTGGAAGCGGGCGCCGACATCGTGGAGACCAACACCTTCAATTCCAACTCGGTTTCGATGACCGACTACGGCCTGCAGCACCTGGTCTACGAGCTGAACAGCGCGGGCGCCCGGATCGCCTCCGAGGCCGCACAGGCCTGGAGCCGGCGCACGCCCGGGCGCCCGCGCTTCGTGGCTGGAGTGCTCGGCCCCACCAACCGCACCGCCTCGATCTCCCCCGACGTCAACGATCCGGGCCGGCGCAACGTCAGCTTCGACGAGCTGGTCGCAGCCTATACCGAGTGCGTGCGCGGCCTGACCGACGGCGGTGTGGACCTGCTGCTGGTGGAGACGGTGTTCGACACCCTGAACTGCAAGGCGGCGCTGTTCGCGATCGAAGCCTTTTTCGACAAGCGCGGCATGCGCCTGCCGGTCATGATTTCGGCCACCATCACCGACGCGAGCGGGCGCACGCTCTCGGGCCAGACGCCCGAGGCGTTCTGGAACTCGGTGGCGCATGCGCGGCCGTTCTCGATCGGACTGAACTGCGCGCTGGGTGCCAAGGACCTGCGCCCCCACATCGAAGAGCTGTCGCGCGTGGCCGACGTGCGCACGAGCCTGCACCCGAATGCGGGACTGCCCAACGCCTTCGGCGAATACGACGAGACGCCGGAGTACACCGCCTCCTTCCTGCGCGAGTTCGCCCGGGCGGGGTTTCTGAACATCGCCGGCGGGTGCTGCGGCACGACGCCGGCCCACATCCGCGCGATCGCTCAGGCGCTGCAGGGTGTGCCCCCGCGGCGCGTCCCGGCGATCGAGAAGAAGCTGCGGCTCTCCGGGCTCGAGCCGCTGAACATCGGCGACGACTCGCTGTTCGTGAACGTCGGCGAGCGCACCAACGTCACCGGCTCGCGCGCCTTCGCCCGCATGATCCTCGCCGGGGACTTCGCCCAGGCCCTGTCGGTCGCCCGCCAGCAGGTGGACAACGGCGCGCAGATCATCGACGTCAACATGGACGAGGCGATGCTCGACTCCAAAGCGGCGATGACGCGCTTCCTGAACCTGATCGGCTCCGAGCCGGACATCGCGCGCGTGCCGATCATGATCGACTCCTCGAAGTGGGAGGTGATCGAGGCGGGGCTGAAGTGCATCCAGGGCAAGGGCATCGTCAATTCCATCAGCCTGAAGGAGGGCGAGGCGCAGTTCCTCAGGCACGCGAGGCTCGTGCGCCGCTACGGTGCGGCGGCGGTGGTGATGGCGTTCGACGAGCAGGGCCAGGCCGACACCCTGGCGCGCCGCATCGAGATCTGCACGCGCGCCTATCACCTGCTGGTGAAGGAGGCGGGTTTCCCGCCCGAGGACATCATCTTCGATCCGAACATCTTCGCGGTGGCGACCGGGATCGAGGAACACGCCACCTACGCCATCGACTACATCGAGGCCGTGCGCGCGATCCGCAAGGCGCTGCCCCACGCCAAGGTCTCCGGCGGGGTGTCGAACATCTCGTTCTCCTTCCGCGGCAACGATCCGGTGCGCGAAGCCATCCACACGGCATTCCTGTACCACGCGATCAGGGCCGGCATGACCATGGGCATCGTCAACGCCGGGCAGCTCGGCGTCTACGAGGAGATCCAGAAGGACCTCCTGGAGCGCGTGGAAGACGTGCTGTTCAACCGCAGGCCGGATGCTACCGAGCGCCTGGTGGAATTCGCGGAAGGCTACAAGGCGCAGACCAAGACCGCGGTCGAGGACCTGCAGTGGCGCAAGGGCAGCGTCGCGCAGCGGCTCACCCACGCGCTGGTCAAAGGCATCGACGCCTATATCGTCGAGGATACCGAAGAGGCGCGCCGGCAGTTCGAGCATCCGATCCAGGTGATCGAAGGCCCGTTGATGGACGGCATGAACGTGGTGGGCGATCTGTTCGGCGCGGGCAAGATGTTCCTGCCGCAGGTCGTGAAGTCGGCGCGCGTGATGAAGGAAGCGGTTGCCTACCTCCTGCCGTTCATCGAAGCGCAGAAGGAGAAAACCGGCTCCAAGCCCAAGGGCAGGATCGTGATCGCCACGGTCAAGGGCGACGTGCACGACATCGGCAAGAACATCGTCGGCGTGGTGCTCCAGTGCAACAATTTCGAGGTCGTCAACCTGGGCGTGATGGTGCCGGCGGACAGGATCCTGAAGACGGCGCGCGAGCACAACGCTGACATCATCGGGCTGTCGGGGCTGATCACGCCCTCGCTGGAGGAAATGGCCCATGTCGCCAGGGAGATGGAACGCGAGGGCTTTCGCATTCCCCTGCTGATCGGCGGGGCCACGACTTCGCGGGTGCACACCGCGGTGAAGATCGAGCCGAATTATTCCGGCCCGACGGTCTGGGTCCCGGACGCCTCGCGCTCGGTGGGCGTGTGCACCAGCCTGCTCTCCGAAGAACTGCGCGCAGACTACGTGCGCAAGGTCAAGGAGGAGGCGGCGAAGACCCGCAGCCAGCACTTGGGCAAGAAGGGCCAGGGCCCGCACCACCCGATCGCGGAAGCGCGCCGCCACGGTTTCCGGACCGACTGGCGGCAGTACACCCCGCCGGTGGCGCGGCACCCGGGAATACACGTGTTCCGCGACTATCCGCTCGCCGAGATCGCCAAGGTCATCGACTGGACGCCGTTCTTCCTGACCTGGGAGCTGTCCGGCCGCTATCCCCAGATCCTGCAGGACGAGATCGTGGGCGAGGCGGCGCGCAACCTGTTCGACGACGCACAGAAGATGCTCGCGCGCATCATCGAAGAGAAGTGGCTCACCGCCAACGCGGTGGTCGGGCTTTTCCCGGCCAACAGCGTGGGCGACGACATCGAGGTGTACGCGGACGAGTCGCGCCGGGAGCCGCTGACGACTTTCCATTTCCTGCGCCAGCAGATGGTCAAGCCCGCCGACCGCTTCAACCACTGCCTCGCCGACTATGTGGCGCCCAGGGACAGCGGCGTGCGCGATTATCTCGGCGCTTTTGCGGTGACCAGCGGCATCGGCATCGACGAGCGCGTGGCCGACTACGAAGCGCGCCACGACGACTACAACGCCATCATGCTCAAGGCCCTGGCCGATCGCCTGGCCGAAGGATTCGCGGAGCTGATGCATCTGCGCGTGCGGCGCGAGCTGTGGGCCTACGCCCCGGAGGAGGACCTCACGCTCGAGGAACTGATCGCGGAGAAGTACCGCGGCATCCGTCCCGCGCCGGGGTATCCGGCCTGTCCGGACCACACGGAAAAGGGACCGCTGTTCTCGCTGCTGGACGCGCCCGCAAACGCGGCCATCGTGCTCACCGAGTCCTATGCCATGCTGCCGGCCGCCGCGGTCAGCGGCTTCTATTTCTCGCATCCCGACTCGCATTATTTCGCGGTGGCCCGGATCGACCGCGATCAGGTGGAGGACTACGCGCGCCGCAAGAATCTGCCGCTGGAAGCGGTGGAGAAGTGGCTCGCGCCCAACCTCTCGTACGAACCGGCCGCGGCGCAGGTAGCCTGAGGCACGCGCCGGCCCCCGAGCGGCGCGGATGCGGTAGCATCCCGCGCTGCGGGCGCGCGTGGCGCGCGCCCTCGCTCGCCATGCCGCGCCTTTCCGTCCGTCTGGCTTGTCTTGCAATCAGCCTGCTTCTTGCCGCGCCGGCCTGGGCGCAGGCCCCGCGGCTGCACCGCTTCGCGGTGTCGATCGACACCGAACTCACGGTCATCTCGGTGCGAGCCTGTTTCGCCGGCCCGCCGCCCGAAGCGCTGGTCGCGGAATCGCTCGATGCGCCGCTCGCGCTGATCGAGGCGCGAGTGGAGGGCTCCGGCAAGCCGCTCGTGCCGAGCGGGGCGCTGTCGCTGAAGAGCGTGCCCGACGGGGGCTGCGTGCTCTATCGCGTGGACGTTTCGCGCCCGATCAAGCGCCACGACCGCACGGGCGGCAAGGTGGCCCGGGTGGGGCGCGACCTGCTGACTTCGGTCGGGCTTTGGCTGTGGCGGCCGCAGCAGCTCTCCTCCGACGAGGACGTCGAGATCCGTTTCGTGCTGCCGGAGGGGATTGCGGTGTCCGCGCCCTGGCGGGCGGTGTCCGCCGCGCAGCCGCCCGCCTTCGTGCTCGACCGCGCGCCCTTCGACTGGCCCGCGAGTGTGGCCTTCGGCCGGTTTCGCGAACGCGAGATCGCGGTGGGCGATGCGCAACTGCGGCTCGCGGTGCTCGACGGCCATCCGCAGGTGGATACGGATTCGATGCAGGCTTGGCTTACCGACGCCGCGCGGATGGTGGCCGGAGTGTACGGGTGCTTCCCGGTGCCGCGCCTGCAGTTGCTCGTCGTGCCCAACGCGCGCGGCAACGAACCGGTTCCGGGCGCGTACGTCGCGCGCGGCGGCGGCCCTTCGGTGCACTTTTTCATCAATCAGCGCCGCCCGATCGAGGAGTTCTTCGCGGACTGGACGGCGACGCACGAGCTCGCGCACCTGCTGCTGCCCCTGGTGGAGGACCGCGACGCCTGGCTGTCCGAGGGCCTCGCCACCTATTATCAGAACGTCCTGCGCGCGCGCGCCGGCAGGATCAGCGAACAGGAAGCCTGGTCGATGCTGCACGCCGGCTTCGTGCGCGGACGCAACAACGCTGCGGACCTGACCCTGGCGCAGGCCACGCAAGCCATGTATCGGGGCAATACCCACCTGCGCGTGTACTGGGGAGGCGCGGCGCTGATCCTGCTCGCCGACGTGGGCCTGCGCCAGCAGACCGGCGGCAGGCAGTCGATGGACCGCGCGCTGGAGGCGCTGCACGCGTGCTGCCTCGAAGCCGGCAAGATCTGGAGCGCGGCCGAGCTGCTGGCCAAGCTCGACGAACTGACCGGTACCTCGATCTTCAGCGCCTTGTACTCGGCGCACGTGGCTTCGCGCGAGTTTCCCGATCTTTCCGCGGTGTACCGGCAGCTCGGCTTGCGGGCGAACGGTTCGAGCGTGCAACTGCTCGACGATGGGCCGCAGCGGCAGTTGCGCGCCAGCATCATGAGGCGCGAGGCCCCCGGGGAGATCGCGGCGGAACAGGTGTCGTGCCGGCATGGTGGCTGAACTGGCGGTCGCTTATCTGCACTTCGCCGGAATCGTGACGTTCGGCGCATTGCTGTTCGCCGAATGGCTGCTGCTCGCCCGGGTCGATGCGCGCGAGCTCGCGAGGATCGCGCTGCTCGACCTCGGGTATCTCGGCGCCGCCATCGTCGTGCTGGCTTCGGGACTCGCGCGGGTGATCTGGTTCGGCAAGCCGTTGGCCTTCTATCTGCACAACCCGGTGTTCTGGATCAAGCTCGCCCTGTTCGTGGCGGTCGGCCTGATCTCCATTCCGCCCACCCGCTGCTTTTTGCGCTGGCGCCGCGGCGCCGGGAGGGGATCGTTCGTCGCGCCCGCGCACGAAGCCGCGTACGCGCGGCGTTATGTCGCCATCGAACTCGTCCTGCTTGCCCTGATTGCGCTCGCCGCGGTGCTCATGGCGCGCGGCGTAGGTCTGCAGAACTGAGTTTTCCGGCGGGCCCGCAGGCTGCCTTGCGGCGCTTGCGTCGCGGCGGCCCTTGCGGTTCTGCGGGCCTCGGCGCCGGCGCGGTGGAGCGGACAACTTCGGTTACCATGCCGGCGCATGTCATCGGCCGATCTTTGTTTCCTTCCCGCCGTCGAGCTGGCGCGTCTGATCCGCGAGCGCGAAGTCTGCGCCGTGGAAGTGATGCAGGCACATCTGGAAACGATCGAGCGCGTCAATCCCCGGGTCAACGCCATCGTCACCTTGCTGCCTGAACGCGCGCTCGCCGGCGCGCGCGAGATCGACGCACGCCTGGCCCGCGGCGAGGTGATCGGGCCGCTGGCCGGGTTGCCGGTGGCGCACAAGGACCTGGTCCCGACCAAAGGCATCCGCACCACCTTCGGCTCGCCGATCTACCGCGCTTTCGTCCCCGATGTGGACGCGATCATCGTCGAGCGGCTGCGCGCGGCCGGCGCGGTGACGATCGGCAAGACCAACACGCCGGAGTTTGGCGCCGGGTCGCAGACCTTCAACCCGGTCTTCGGCGCCACCCGCAATCCCTACGACCTGGAGCGCACCTGCGGGGGCTCCAGCGGCGGGGCCGCGGTGGCGCTCGCCTGCGGCATGATGCCGATCGCCGACGGCTCCGATCTGGGCGGATCGCTGCGCAATCCGGCGAGCTTCTGCAATGTCTTCGGCCTGCGGCCCAGCGCCGGGCGCGTGCCGCACTGGCCGGCACTCTCGGCCTGGTTCCCGCTGTCGGTGCTCGGCCCGATGGCGCGCACGGCGCAGGATGCGGCGCTCATGCTCAGCGCGATCGCCGGACCCGATCCGCGCTCGCCCATCTGTATCGAGGAGCCCGGCGAGCGGTTCGCGGCCGCGCTGGAACGCGATTTCCGGGGCGTGCGCATCGCCTGGTGCCGCGACTTCGGCGGGTTGCCGTTCGAACCCGAGGTGTTGCGCGTGACCGAATCGGGGCTCGGTGTCCTCGAGAGCCTGGGCTGCGTGGTGGAAGAAGCCACGCCGGATTTTCGCGACGCCGACGAGATCTTCCGGGTGATGCGCGCCTGGCATTTCGAGCTCTGTTATGGCGAGCTGCTCGACACCGGGCGCGCGCTGATGAAGGACACCGTGGTCTGGAACATCGAACAGGGCCGCAAGCTGAGCGGCGCGCAGGTGGCGGCGGCCGAGCGCGCCCGCACCCAGCTTTTCCATCGCATGCGCCGATTCATGGACAATTGCGCCTTCCTGGTGGCGCCGGTGTCGCAAGTGCTGCCGTTCGACCTGTCCCTGCCCTACGTCTCGCAAATCGGCGGGGTGAGGCTCGAAACTTATATCGACTGGATGAAGTCCTGCTACTGGGTGAGCGTCACGGGACAGCCCGCGGCTTCCGTGCCGTGCGGGTTCAGCGCGGGAGGATTGCCGGTCGGCATCCAGATCGTGGGCCGCTACCGCGACGATTTCGGCGTGCTGCAGCTCGCGCACGCCTTCGAGCAGGCCACCGGATTCTGGAAACAAAAGCCGCCGCTGGCGGCCGGGTCAACGCCAACTTCACGGGTCTGAAAAAGTGCGGAAAACGATCGGATTGTGGTCTCTGCTGGCGGCGAGTGTGCTCGTGCCGCCGCCCTCGGCGGCACAGGCGCAGCGCGAGCGTGCCGACCGCCTCTATGTGCGCGAGCTGGAAGGCATCTGGATACACCGAAAATATCTCGAGACGCTGGCCAGGAGCCGGATGCCGCATGAGACCGCGCGCAAAGTCCAGCCGGTGGTGATCGGCATTCAGCGTCAGGGACGCTCTTATCCGATCGTAGTGACCAACTTCGACAAGGCCTCGGTACAGGCGGTGCTGGATGTCGAACCGGGCGGCAAGCCCGGGCTCTACCGGCTGGTGCTCGGCCCCGAGGACCGGCCGATCTCCGCCAGCGAGGTGCGGTATCTCTGGCTGCGCGGGAGCCGCAATTCCGAGGGCAGGTTCGATCGACTGGAGATGGCCGAACTGACCTTCATGAAAGGCCAGTGGGCCGAGTATGTCTTCTCGGGCAAGGAGCTGGCCTCGCGCGTGAACCGCCTCGTGCTGGCCGGCAAGTACCGGGACGAGAAGGGTCGCAACTGGGAGTTTTCGGAAGGCGGCGAGGCCTACTGGCCGGACAAGACTTTCGCCTATGAACTCTCCCTCAACGATCCGAAGGCGGGATGCGAGTATCTGGAAGCGGAGGACCTGAAGGCGCCGGACGGCAAGCAGCGCTACGGATTCGCCTGGCGCCAGGGCAGGCTCCAGCTCTACCCGGCACGTCTGGTCAACAAGAAGGTGCGCTGCGAGCCCAGGCCATTCGCCGTGCTGACCCCGCAATAACGAGCTGCCGGCGCTCGCCGGCTTCCACAACCAGGCAAAAAGGAGGAGGAACGAAAATGACAGCCGGACGGATCATCGCGGCCGCGCTCGGGCTCTGCGCCTTTGCGACGGCGGCGCTCGCGGCCGATTGCAGGCCGATCGACGAAACCGAGGTGGTGCAGGCCGAGCTGCAGCGCTACGAGGCGCAGACCGGGGATGACTTCATCGCGATGGAACGCATCATCGGCGACGACCTGGTGTATATCCATTCCAGCTCGGCGGTGGACGACAAGCGGGCCTACATCGGATCGATGCGCGACGGCACGGTGAAGTACCGCACCATGCGGATGCTCGACTACAAGGTCCGGATCTACGATTGCATCGCCCTCATGACCGGCACGGCGCGCTTCGAGGTCACGGTCAAGGGTTCGGACCTGACGGTCGACCTGCGCTTCACCGAGGCGTGGGCCCGGCGCGGCGACGCGCTGCAGTTCATTTCCTGGCAGGCCACCCGCATTGCGCAGCCGTAGGCGGCAGGCGCGCAGGAACGGCGCCCATGTGGCGCCGTTTTTTTATTGTTAGACGGCCGCGAAGCGCGGCTTCTACAATGGCGCCGCATCGCGAATCCCGACATGACCGAAACTCAGACCCGGCGCCGGCTGGACAGCGTCAACGAAATCGTGGCGCAGATCCGTGCCCTCCTGCACAAGCACAAGCTCGTCGAGGAGCTGGTGCACAAGCAGGAGATGCCGCGCCACGAGCTGGTCGAGTCGCTGGTGCACAAGCAGAACCTGGCCGAGCTGCAGAACAAGCTCGACCGACTGCACGCCGCCGACATCGCCGCGATTCTCGAGCAGTTGCCGCTCGACGAACGCTTGGTGGTATGGAATCTGGTCAAGGGCGAGCGCGACGGGGAGATCCTCCTGGAAGTCTCGGACGCGGTGCGCGAGACCCTGATCGCCGACATGGACAAGGCCGAGCTGGTCGCGGCGACCGAGCAGCTCGACACCGACGAGATCGCCGACCTCGCCCCCGACCTTCCCCAGGAGGTCATCGCCGACGTCTTCCGCTCGCTGTCGGTCGAGGAACGCGAGCAGTTGCGCGCCGCGCTGTCTTTCCCGGAAGGGACGGTGGGCGCGATCATGGATTTCGAGATGGTCACGGTGCGCGAGGACGTGACCCTGGAAGTCGTGCTGCGCTACCTGCGGCGCATGGACGAGCTGCCCGACCACACCGACCAGCTCTTCGTGGTGGACCGTCAGGAGGTGTTTCGCGGCGTGCTGCCGATCAACCGGCTGATCGTGACCGACCCCGACAAGCTGGTGGCCGACGTCATGACCGCGCCGGTGGCGACCTTCGCTCCGGAGGACAAGGCGCATGCCGCCGCGCAGGCCTTCGAACGCTACGACCTGGTTTCGGCACCGGTGCTCGACGCGCGCAACCGCGTGGTCGGCCGCGTCACGGTGGCCGCGGTGGTGGACTTCATCCGCGAGGAATCGGAGAGCGAGCTGCTGGGCAAGGCCGGCCTGCTGGAGGAAGAGGACATCTTTTCCTCGGTTTGGAAGAGCGCGCAGAACCGCTGGCTGTGGCTGGCGGTGAACTTGTGCACCGCGTTCTTCGCCTCGCGCGTGATCGGGCTGTTCGAAGGCACGATCGAGAAACTGGTGGCGCTCGCCACGCTCATGCCCATCGTGGCCGGCATCGCCGGCAACTCGGGCAACCAGACCACGACGCTGATCGTGCGCACGCTGGCCCTCGGCCAGCAAAACGCCATCAACATCAAGCGCCTGGTCCTCAAGGAGCTCGCGATCAGCGTGCTCAACGGCCTGGTGTGGGGCGGGGTCGCCGGACTGTTCGCCTGGTGGCTCTACGACAGCGTGCCGCTCGGCGTGGTCATGACCGGTGCGATGCTGCTGAACCTGCTGGTGGGGGCGGCGGTCGGAATGTTCATTCCGTTGACGCTGCAGAAGCTGGGGCGCGACCCGGCCATCGGGTCGAGCGTGCTGCTCACCTTCACCACCGACAGCATGGGTTTTTTCATCTTTCTGGGCCTGGCCACCGTCTTCCTGCTGTAGCGCAACCGGCGCCCGGCGCGGGCCGTACAAATGCTGTAATTTCCACGCTTGCGCGCCGACCAAGAACTGCAGGAGAGCCGCCATGCTGATTCGCAAGCCCGCCGACGTGCTGCCTTCGGAGATCACGCCACGCTCGGTCTATGCCCGGCGCCGTGAATTCATGAAGTCCGCCGTCGCACTCGGACTCGCGGCGCTCGCGCCCGCCGTGCCGGCCGCGGCCAGGCTCGCGCCGCTCAAGCCCAGCCCGTTCTCGACGACGGAGAAGCTCACGCCGTACGAGGCGGTGACCACCTACAACAACTTCTACGAATTCGGTACCGACAAGGACGATCCGTCGCGCCATGCCGGCAGCCTCAGAACCCGCCCGTGGACCGTGCTGGTGCAAGGCGAGGTCAAGCGGGCGCGGGCCTTCGATATCGAGGAGCTGCTCAAGCTCGCGCCGCTCGAAGAGCGCATCTACCGCATGCGCTGCGTGGAGGGCTGGTCGATGGTCATTCCCTGGGTCGGCTACCCGTTCTCGGAACTCATCAAACGCGTCGAGCCGACCGCCAACGCCAAGTTCGTCGAGTTCACCACTTTGCTCGATCCGGGGCAGATGCCCGGACAGAAGGTGCCGGTGCTCGACTGGCCTTATGTGGAAGGCCTGCGGCTGGACGAGGCCATGCATCCGCTCACCTTGCTCACGGTGGGCCTTTACGGCGAGGTCTTGCCCAACCAGAACGGCGCCCCGGTGCGCGTGGTGGTGCCGTGGAAGTACGGATTCAAGAGCGCCAAGTCGATCGTGCGCATCCGCTTCACTGCCGAGATGCCCAGGACCTCGTGGATGATCGCCGTACCGCGCGAGTACGGCTTCTATTCCAACGTCAATCCGCAGGTCGATCATCCGCGCTGGAGCCAGGCGAAGGAGCGGCGCATCGGAGAGCTGCTCAAGCGCGAAACGCTGATGTTCAACGGCTACGGCGAGCAGGTCGCGGGCCTGTATGCCGGCATGGACTTGAAGAAGTTCTTCTGACGCTTCCTGACCAGCGAGGCATGGGGCACAGACGAAGTATTGCAATGCCCGGATACCAGCCGAAACCGGAACAGATCCGGTGGATCAAGGCCGCGGCGTTCGCGCTGTGCCTGCTTCCCTTCCTGCGGCTCGCCTGGCGCGCGTTCGCCGGCACGCTGGGCGTCAATCCGATCGAAACGATCACCCACTCGACCGGGTGGTGGGCGCTGGCGTTCCTGCTGATCACCCTGGCGGTGACCCCGCTGCGCCGGCTGCTGCAGTGGCCTTGGCTGCTGCGGCTGCGGCGCATGTTCGGGCTGTTCGCGTTCTTCTACGCCTGCGTGCATTTCAGCATCTGGCTGGTATTCGATCATTTCTTCGACTGGCCCGCGATCCTGGCCGATATCGTGAAGCGGCCCTACATCACCGTCGGATTCACCGCCTTCGTGCTCATGATCCCGCTCGCGGCCACTTCCACCAATGCCATGGTTCGCCGGCTCGGCGCCACGCAGTGGCAGCGGCTGCATCGCTTCGTCTATCCGATCGCGCTGCTCGGCGTGCTGCACTTTCTGTGGCTGGTGAAGAAGGACATCCGCGAGCCGATGGTCTTCGTCGCGATTCTCGCCACCTTGCTGGGCGCGCGCGTGGCGCACAGGCTGTGGCAGAAGCGCGCCGCCCCGGCGGCCACAGCCCGTTCCCCGGCCGCATAGGGCGATCCTGTTGCTTCCGGCTTCGGCGCCGGTTATGTTGCGCCGCATGCGGGTCGGCGTGCCCAGGGAAATCAAGGATCACGAATACCGCGTCGGCCTCACGCCGGCCGGCGTTCACGCGCTGGCCGAGCGCGGTCACGAGGTGCTGGTACAGTGCGGGGCCGGCGCGCGGGTGGGATTCGACGACGCCCAGTACGCCGCGGCCGGCGCGCGTATCGTGCCCGGTGCGGCCGAGGCGTTCTCCGCCGAGCTGGTCGTCAAAGTCAAGGAGCTGCAGCCCTCCGAGCGCAAGCTGGTGCGCCGCGGCCAGATCCTGTTCGCCTATCTGCACCTCGCCCCCGATCCGGAATTGCTCGACGCGCTGCTCACCGCAGGCGTCACCGGAATCGCCTACGAGACCGTGGCCGATCGCGCAGGCCGGTTACCGCTGCTCGCGCCGATGTCGCGCATCGCCGGCCGGCTGGCGATCCAGTTCGGCGCCTGGGCGCTCACCATGGCGAACGGCGGCTCCGGCGTGCTGCTCGGCGGCGTGCCCGGCGTGCTGCCCGGCCGGGTCGTGGTGATCGGCGCCGGGGAAGCCGGATCGAACGCGGTGCAGATGGCGCTCGGCGCGGGCGCCGAGGTGACCGTGATGGACGTGAACATCGACCGCCTCGCGCAGCTCGACCACACCTATTGCGGGCGCGTGAAGACCGCATTCTCCGAACCGCTGGCGATCGCCGAGCAGGTCGCTCAGGCCGACCTGGTGGTGGGTGCGTTGCTCATTCCCGGCAAGCTCGCGCCCAAGCTCATCTCGCGGGCGCTGCTGCGGCGCATGCGGCGCGGCTCGGTGCTGGTCGATATTTCGATCGACCAGGGCGGCATCGCGGAAACCTCGCGTCCCACTTCGCACTCGCAACCGCTCTTCGTCGAAGAGGGCGTGGTGCATTACTGCGTGCCGAACATGCCTTCGGCGGTCGCGCGGACCGCCACGCTGGCGCTCACGCAGGCCACCTATCCGTACGTGCTGCGGCTGGCGGAACGCGGTCTCGACGCGCTGCTCGACGACCCGGGCTTCGGCCAGGGGCTGCAGATTCACGCCGGGCAGGTGACCCATCGCGGGCTGGCGGACGACACCGGGCGGCCGTTTCGCGCCTACGGCGATCTCGCGCGCGAGTTCAAGCGGATCTGAGGTGCTTCGTGCGGGGCGAGGCGGCCGCGCTCCGGAGGCGATCGAACCGGTCGCTTCCTGCGCAAAGCGGGGCGGTCGATCATTCGCGCGGGCCGCCGCGCAGCCGGCGCCCGGCTCGTGCTCAGACAGGCTTTTCGCCGCGCGCGGCGACGAAGATCCCGCACAGCAGGAGCACGAACCCCGCGAGCTGCAGCGCGGCGAAGCGTTCATCCAGGAGCATCCAGGCGAGCAGGGCCGAGCCCACCGGCTCGCCGAGAATCGCGACCGCGACAAAGGTCGCGGACAGCCTGCGCAGCGCCCAGTTGAACGCGGTATGGCCGAGCAGTTGCGGGCCGAGCGCCAGCGCCGCGATGAACCACCAGGCTGCGGCGCTCGCCGGCGCCCCCGGGCCCTCGCGCACGAGCAGCGCCACCCACAGCGCGACCGCTGCCGCGGCATAGGCGAGCCACACGTAGCTCGTCAGGCTGACCGTCGCCCTCAGCGATCGTCCGATCAAGAGATACCCGGAAGCGGCGATGGCGCCCAGGAGCGCGAGGCTGTTGCCGAGCACCGGCGCGGCTCCGGCGCGGGCATCGCCCGTGTCCGAGGCGAAGATCGCCGCGCTTCCCGCGACCGTCAGCGCGATTCCCGCCAGCGTCGCCATCGTCGGCCGCTCGCGCAGCAGCCAGGCCGAGGCGAGCGCCACCCACAACGGATTGGTCGTCACCAGCACCGTGCTGCTCGCCACCGACGTGTATTCGAGCGAGGCGATCCAGGTCCAGAAGTGTGCCGCGAGAAACAGGCCGGATGCCGCACACAGCGAAAACGAGCGCAGGCTCAATGCAGGCCATTCGCGCAGGAGTTTCGGCAGCGCGAAGGGCGCGAGCACGGCAGCGGCGATGCCCAGGCGCCCGGCCGCGATCGCCAGTGAGGAAGCGCCCTCGGCCTGCGCGTAGCGGATGAGGATGGACGCGGTGCAGACGACGGCCACGGCGCCGCCGAGCACCAGGAAAGTCGGTGCGGCTCCGCGCGCCACGTCGGACCTCCGACTCCCGGCGGCCGCGGCCGGAGTCTAATGGAGCTGGTCGGGAGGAACCGGCACGCCGGGGATCAGGTGCACGTCGATCCCTTCGTCGCGCAGATCCTGCACCTCGCTGCGCGAAGCCTGACCGCGAATCGAGCGCAGCGGCGCTTCCCGGTAGTGAATGCGACGCGCTTCGTCGGGGAAGCGCTCTCCGACGTCCTCGGTGTGCTCGAAGATGTACTGGAGATATTTTCTGCGCACGATCTCGAGCGCTTCCGCAGCGGTGGGTGCGCTCGGATTCCGATCCTCTCCGGCCGACGCCCGCCCGTTCAGGTAAGGTGCAGAAGGCCGGCGTGCGATGTCGGCCGAGCGGCACACCGGACAGGAGATTTTCCCCTCTTGCAGCTGCCGATCGAAGTCCTCCGCCGAGGAGAACCAGCCCTCGAAGCGGTGGGCGTTATCACAGGCCAGGTTGTAGACGATCATCTGATCCAGCCGCTATCGATCCTACGAAACAGGGCGGAGTTTAACGGATTTCGGCGCGCGGGCAGCTTCGCCGGCATCGCGCGCCGGACCGCTCGGCTCACGTCCACGAGGGCGCAAACTTCGTGCCGAGCGGCAGCGGAAGGCCGCGGCCTGCCGCGCGGCTCAGCGGCCGGCTCCGGTCAGCCCGCGGTCGGCTCGGGCGCGCCCGGCGAACCAGGTCTTGAACGCCTCCAGATAGACGTAGATCACCGGCGTGATGTAGAGCGTGAGAATCTGCGAGACGAGCAGGCCGCCGACCACCGCGAGCCCGAGCGGACGCCGCGCGTCCGCGCCCGCTCCCCATCCCAGTGCGATCGGCAGCGTGCCCATGAGCGCCGCCATGGTGGTCATCATGATCGGGCGGAAACGCACCAGCGCGGCCTCGAAGATCGCTTGCGCCGGCGGTGGTCTGGCCGCGCCGCGCTGCGCCTCGATCGCGAAGTCGATCATCATGATCGCGTTCTTCTTGACGATGCCGATCAGCATGATCAGCCCCACGAAGCCGTACATGTTCAGCTCGCCGTGGAACGCCTGCAGCGTGACCAGTGCGCCCAGGCCGGCCGTGGGCAGACCGGAAAGGATCGTGATGGGGTGCACGAAGCTCTCGTACAGAATCCCGAGGATCAGGTAGATGACGAACACGGCCATCACGAGCAGCAGGCCCATGTTGGCGAGCGAGGCCTGGAATGCCTGCGCGGTGCCCTGGAAGGCCGTGTTCAACGTGGCCGGCGGCTTGAGTTCTTCGATCGCCCGGTTCACCTGTTCCACGGCCTGGGAGAGCGCCATGCCCGGCCGCAGGTTGAACGAGATGTTGACCGCGGGGAGCTGTCCCAGATGGTTCACCGTCAGCGGGCCGACCGAGCTGGTGATCTCGGCGACCGATCCCAGTGGCACCAGCGCGCCGGTGGCGCTGCGAATGTGCAGCGCCGAGAGCGCTGAAGGATCCTGCTGGTATTGCGGATCCAGCTCCAGGATCACCCAGTATTCGTTGGTCGGGGTGAAGATGGTCGAGACCTGCTTGGAGCCGAAGGCACTGTAGAGCGCGCTCTGGATCTGCTCCGGCGTCACGTTGAGCGCCGAAGCCTTGTCGCGATCGATGTCGACGTTGACCTGCGGATTGCGGATCTGCAGGTCGGAAGTCACGTCCCGGAAGCCGGGAATCCGGCGCAGGCGTTCCTCCACCACGGGCGCCCAGCGATACAGCTCGTCCAGATCGGCATCCGTGAGCGTGAACTGGAACTGGCTCTTGGTGATGACACCGCCCAGGCGGATGGTGGGCAGGTTCTGCAGGAACACTTTCATTCCGGGCAGGCTCGCGAGGGTGGGCCGCAGCTCCTGCATCACCTGCTCGGCGTGCGGACGCTGCGATCGCGGCGTCAGGCGGATGAACACCCGCCCGACGTTCATCTGCTGGCTCGAGCCTCCCACGCCGATGAACGACATCGTCGCGGCCACGTGCGGGTTGGCGCGGATCAGGCGCACCGCCTCCTGCTGCATGTGATACATGCTTTCGAAAGACACGTCCTGGGAAGCCTCGGTGAAACCGAACAGAGAACCCACGTCCTCGCTGGGCAGAAACCCCTTCGGCATGATCACGAACAGATAGACGGTCGCGCCGGTGACCGCGGCGAACAGCAGCATCGTGGTGCGCGGAAACGCCATGGTCAGGCGCAGCGAGCGCTCGTAAGCGTCGCGCATGCGGTTGAACGCCCGCTCGGTGGTGCGGTACAGCCGGCCGTGGCGGCGCTCGCGCTCGGGCCGCAGCCAGCGCCCGCACAGCATCGGAGTGAGCGACAGGCTGACGAAGCCGGACACCAGGATGGCGCTGATGATGGTGATCGCGAACTCGTGCAGCAGCCTGCCCAGCACCCCGCCCATGAAGAGCACCGGGATGAAGACGCAGGCGAGCGACAGCGTCATCGACACGATGGTGAAGGCGATTTCCCGCGAGCCGTCCAGGGTGGCGCGCAGCGGGCTCTTGCCCATCTCCAGGTGGCGCGAGATGTTCTCCAGCATCACGATGGCATCGTCGACCACGAAGCCCACGCACAGGGTCAGCGCCATCAGCGACAGGTTGTCCAGGCTGAAGCCCATCAGATACATCACCGAGAAGGTGCCGACGATGGACAGCGGGAGCGCGGCGGCAGGAATCACCGTCGCCGACAGATTGCGCAGGAACAGGAAGATCACCATCACGACCAGGGACAGCGCGAGCAGCAGATGCCACTGGACGTCTTCGACCGACTCGAGGATCGACTCGGAGCGGTCGTAGAGCACGTCGATGGCGATTCCGGCCGGGACCTGCTGCCGGAACTGCGGCAGCAGCTCGCGTATCTTCCGGACCACCTCGACCGTATTGGTGCCGGGCTGGCGCTGGATCGCGAGCAGCACCGATCGCTGGTCGTTGTACCACGCCGCCACCTTGTTGTTCTGCACGCCGTCGATCGCCCGTCCGATGTCGCGGATGCGCACCGCAGCGCCGTTGCGGTACGCCACCACGATCTCGTTGAAGGCGGCGGCATCGCTCAACTGGCCGTTCGACATCACCGCCAGCGCGCGGCTGGGGCCGGAAAGCGTCCCGGTGGGCAGGTTGACGTTGTTGGTGGCGAGCGCCCGTTCCACCTCGTCGATGCCGATGCCGCGCGCGGCCAGGGCCTTGGGATCGACCTGCACGCGCACCGCGTACTGCTGCGCGCCGTACACCAGCACCTGCGCCACGCCGGAAATGGTCGACAGGCGCTGTGCGATCAGCGTTTCGGCGTACTCGTTGACCGTCGACAACGGCAGCGTTTCGGAGGTGAGCGCCAGGTAGAAAACCGGCTGATCCGCCGGATTGACCTTGCGGTAGGTCGGCGGCACCGGCATGTCGGGCAACTGCCGCCGCGCCAGCGTGATCGCCGTCTGCACGTCCTGCGCCGCGGCGTCGATGTCGCGCTCCAGGACGAACTGCAGGGTGATCTGCGTGTTGCCCTGGCTGCTCGACGAGGTCATCTGCTCCAGGCCGGCGATGGTCGAGAACTGTTTCTCCAGCGGTGTGGCGACCGCGGAGGCCATCGTCTCCGGGCTGGCCCCCGGCAGCGAGGCGGTGACCTGGATCGTGGGGAAATCGACGTTCGGCAGCTGCGCCACCGGCAGCAGCCGGTAGGAAATGATCCCGAAGATCAGAATGCCCAGCATGACCAGCACGGTCATGACCGGGCGCCGGACGAAGACCTCGGAGAGGTTCATCGATGGTCTGGGTTCGCCTCGCCGCTTCAGCCGGTTCGCGGCGCGACCCTGGCGCCGGGCGACACGCGCAACTGGCCGCTCACGATCACCGTTTCGCCCTCCTGCAATCCCGCTGTGACCACGGTGTCCCGGCCCTCGGTGCGATCGATCTGCACGTCGCGTACCTCGGCGGTCATGTCGGGTTTGACGACGAACACGTATTGGCCGCGCGGGCCGTTCTGTACCGCCTCGGGCGGGACCACCAGCGCGTTTTCCTGTTGCTCCAGCGTGAGCGCCACCGTCACGAACTGGCCCGGCCAGAGTTCATGCCTCGTGTTGTCGAAGGTCGCGCGCAGCTTGATCGTGCCGGTCTGGGGATCGACCGCGTTGTCGATGAACGAGAGCCGGCCGGTCGCGATCAGGTCGGGTTCGCCCTGCGGCGCGGCGCGCACGTCCAGTTTTCCCTTGCCGTAGTAGCCGCGAATCTCGGCCAGGTGCCGTTCGGGCACGGCGAAGCTCACGTAGATCGGCGCCAGCTGATTGATCACCACCAGGGTGGTGTCGTTGGCCTTGACCGTGTTGCCCGCCGGCAGCATGACTCTGCCGGCGCGACCCGAGATCGGCGCGCGAATCCTGGTGTAGCCGAGCTGGATGCGGGCGCTGTCCGCCGCGGCGCGATCGGCTTGCACCGTGGCCTGCGCGGCATCACGATTCGCCTTGGCCTGGGTGTAGGCTTCCTGCGAGATGAAGCCCTGCGCCAGCAGTTCGGCGTAGCGCTTCTCGGTCGACTGCGCGTTGGCGAGCAGCGCCTGGTTCCTGGCGAGCGTCGCTTCGAGTTGCCGCAGTTGCGCCGACAGGTAGCGCGAATCGAGTTCGAACAGCAGCTCGCCCTTGCGCACATCCTGCCCGTCGCGCACGTGCACGCCCACGATCTCCCCGTCGACGCGCGACTTGATGGCGACGCTGTCGATCGGCTCCACGTTGCCGATCGCGCGCACCGTGAGCGGGACGGTCTTGCGCTGCGCGACCGCGACCACCACCGGAGCCGGCGGCGGGGTGGCCGCGACTCCGCCCTGCGCGCTGTCGCCCTTGCCGCAGCCCGCCAGCGTGCCGATCGCGAGGGTGAGCGTCAGCGCGGTTCGCAGCATGGTCGGGACGCAATCGGTGAGCGCGCCGGGTCAGGGAACGAGCCGCTCTGCGGCGTAGAGATCGTCCACGCGCTCCCGGGCGCGGATCAGGTGCGCGGCCGTCCGGTCCACCATCACCTCCGCGCACCGCGGCCTGGAGTTGTAGTTCGAACTCATGCTCATCCCGTACGCGCCGGCGGACATGATCGCAAGCAGATCGCCCTCCCTGACCGCCAGCCGCCGCCCGCGCGCCAGAAAGTCCCCGGTCTCGCATACCGGCCCGACGACATCGTACTCCTCCGGGGTCCCGGTTCCGCGCCGAACGGGAAGAATCTCGTGATAGGCGTCGTAGAGCGCCGGGCGCATCAGGTCGTTCATCGCGGCGTCCACGACGGCGAAATGTTTGACTTCGCCGCGCTTCAGGAATTCGACGCGGGTCAGCAGCAATCCGGCCGGCCCGGCCACCGAGCGGCCGGGCTCGATCAGCAGCGCCTGCGGACGCGAGCCGACCGCCTGGAGCAGCGCCTGCACCCACTCATCCGGCGGCGGGGGCGATTCCTCGCGGTAGCGAATGCCCAGTCCGCCGCCGAAGTCCAGGTGCTCGATGCGGATTCCCTCGCCGGCAAGCCGGTCCGCCAGATCGAGCAGCTTGCGCGCCGCATCGATCATCGGGCCGGTGTCGGTCAACTGCGAGCCGATGTGGCAGTCGATTCCCACGACCTGAAGGTTCGGTGATTTCGCGGCCCGCCGGTACAGGCGCAGCGCGTCCCCGTAGGCCACGCCGAACTTGTTCTGCTTCAGCCCGGTGGAGATGTAGGGATGGGTGCGCGCGTCGACGTCCGGATTGACGCGCAGGCTCACCGGTGCGCGGCGCCCGAGGGCGGCGGCAACGCGCTCCAGGCGCGCCAGTTCGGATTCGGATTCGACGTTGAAGCAGAGCACGCCCGCTTGCAGCGCCTCGTGCATCTCGGTCTCGCTCTTGCCGATGCCCGAGAACACGGTCTTGCGCGCTTCGCCGCCCGCCGCCAGCACGCGCCTGAGTTCGCCGCCCGAGACGATATCGAACCCGCTGCCGAGCCGCGCCAGGACGTTCAGGATCGCGAGATTGGAATTGGCCTTGACCGAGTAACAGATCAGGTGGGCGCGCGTGCCGAACGCCTTGTCGTAGGCGAGGAAGGCGTCGGTCAGCGCGGCGCGCGAATAGACGTAGCAGGGCGTGCCGAAGCGCTGGGCGACGTCGGCCAGCGCGACGCCTTCGGCGAACAGCGTGTCGCCGGCGTAGTGAAACGGATTCACGGGCGAACCCGGTCCTTCTTCGGCTGCTCCTGATCGGGCAGGTACAGCGGTCCCTTCTGCCCGCAGGCGGACAGCACCAGGGCGAGAAGCAACAACAGGCAGAATTTGCGCATGGCCGCGAGCTGGGCGAGTCTAGCACGCGTGACGCCCTCGGAGATCGGCGCCGCTCAGCCCCGCGCGCTGCCCAGCCGGGCGACTTCCCCTTCGATCCAGCGTTCGACTCGGCTGTTGAGTTCCTCGGGCTCCAGCCCCTTGGGGTCGATTGCAGGGCCGACGCTCACCGTGATCTCGCCCGGGTACTTCACGAAACGATTGCGGCCCCACACGGTACCGGCGTTGTGAGCCACGGGGACGACCTTGGCTCCGGTCTGACAGGCAAGCCAGGCGCCACCCACGTGGTAGCGTCCGCGCGCACCGGGCGCGGTGCGCGTACCTTCCGGGAAGATCACGATCCACCACCCGTCGGCCAGACGCTGGCGTCCCTGCTCCAGCGTCTGCTTCAACGCGCGCGCGCCCGATCCGCGATCGATGGCGATCGGATTCATCATCGCCAGTCCCCAGCCGAAGAAGGGCACGCGCAGCAGGCTGCGCTTGAGCACCCAGACCTGCGGGGGGAACAGCACCTGGTAGGCGAGCGTCTCCCACGCCGACTGGTGCTTGGAGAGGATGATCGAGGGCGATGCGGGCAGATTCTCCAGGCCGACGACCCGATAGCGGATGCCGCAGACCGCGCTGGCCAGGCCGATGATGAGGCGCGACCAGGTGGTGATGATGCGGTAGCGCACCAGGGGCGGGAACGGAAAGGTCAGCAGCGCGATCAGCGCAAAGATCACGGTGAGCACGGCGCGCGCCAGCTCGAAGATCACGGAGCGAAGCGCGGCCGCGACGCCGTTCATCGCACGATATGACGCACCGCTTCGGCGAGATCGGCGAACACGCGGGTGCGCGGCGGCAGGCCGCCCGCGGCCTGCGTCTTGCGGCCCTTGCCCGTGAGCACGAGCACGGGCTGCGCGCCAGCCGCCGCCGCGGCCTGCAGGTCGCGCAGCGAATCGCCGATCGCGGGCACCTCCCCCAGATCCGCGTTGAAACGCTGTCCGATCTCGAGCAGCATGCCGGGCTTGGGTTTTCTGCAGCCGCAGTTGTCGTCGGCCGCGTGCGGACAATAGAACACCGCGTCGATCCGGCCGCCGACGTTGGCGAGCGCGCGGTGCATCTTGTCGTTGATCGCATTCAGCGTCCCCATGTCGAAGAGCCCGCGCCCGATTCCCGACTGGTTGGAGGCTATGACCACACGATAGCCGGCGTGATTGAGGCTGGCGATGGCTTCCAGGCTGCCGGGAATGGGCTTCCACTCCTCGGGGCTCTTGATGAACTGCTCGCTGTCGAAGTTGATTACCCCGTCGCGATCGAGAATGACGAGCTTCATCGGCGGCAGGCTGGGAGCGCGGGGGCGCAGGACGGATCGCGCACGTCGTTCAGGCCGCGAGCTTGGAGATGTCCGCCACGCGGTTCATGAGCTGTTCGAGCTGGGCGAGCAGGGCCAGGCGGTTGTCGCGAATCAGCGGTTCGTCGGTCATGACCATCACTTCGTCGAAGAAGGTGTCCACTTCGCCGCGCACGCCGGCGAGCAGCCTGAGCGCCTCGGCGTAATCCTCGTTCTGCACCAGAGACTCGACCTTGGGCAGCAGCCGCGAAACGGCGCCGAACAGATTCTTCTCGGCGTCTTCCTGCAGCAGCGCGACGTCCAGCGTGGCGCGCGCGCCCGGCGCCTTCTTCAGGATGTTGCGAATCCGCTTGTTGGCCGCGGCCAGGCTTTCGGCTTCCGGCAGCTTGCGGAAGCTGCGCACGGCTTCGAGCCGCGGGAGGACCAGGTCGATGCGCGTGGGCGACTGGCTGATCACCGCTTCGATCTCGTCGGGGGCGAAGCCGCGTTCCCGCAGATAGCCGCGCAGGCGATCGAGCATGAAGGCATGCACGTCCGCCGCGACGCTGTCGGCCAGGACTTCGCGCGGATAGTAGCTGCGCGCGACCTGCAGCAGGTGCAGCAGGTCGAGCGCAAGCTGTTTCTCGGCCAGGATGCGCAGCACGCCCAGCGCCTGGCGGCGCAGTCCGAAGGGATCCTTTTCCCCGGTGGGGACTTGTCCGATGCCGAAGAAACCCACCAGCGTGTCGAGCTTGTCGGCCAGCGCCACGGCGGCACCCACGTTATCCTCGGGCAGGGCGTCGTTGGCGAAACGCGGCCGGTAATGCTGTTCGATCGCGTCGGCCACCAGCCGGGGTTCTCCGTCGTGCAGCGCGTAGTGGCGGCCCATGATGCCTTGCAGCTCGGGGAACTCGCCCACCATGCCGCTCGCCAGATCGGCCTTGCACAGCCAGGCGGCACGTTCCGCCGCCGCGACGTCGGTGCGCAACTGCTGCGCGATGTGACCGGCCAGCTTGCGGATCCGCTGCACCCGTTCGAGCTGGCTGCCGAGCCTGTTGTGGAACACCACCTCCGCCAGCCGCGCCACTCTGGCTTCCAGCCGCTGCTTGCGATCCTGCTCGAAGAAGAACCGCGCATCGGCGAGCCGCGGCCGGACCACCCGTTGATTGCCTTCGATGATGTGGCTCGGATCCGCAACCTCCATGTTGCTCACCACCAGGAAGCGCTCGGTGAGTTTTCCGCGGGCATCGAACAGGGGGAAGTACCTCTGATTGGTGCGCATGGTGAGGATCAGGCATTCCTGCGGCACCGAAAGGAACTCCCGCTCGAAACCGGCGGCATAGACCACGGGCCACTCCACCAGCGCGGTCACCTCGTCGAGCAGATCCTCGTAGTCGCCCAGCGAAGCGCCGAGCGAGGCGGCCTTCGCTTTGAGTTGCGCGTCGACCGTCGCGCGCCGCTCGTCGAAGCCGGCGATGACCTTGCCCTCGCCGAGCAGGCGCGCTTCGTATTCGTCGGCATGGCGCAGCGCGATGTCTCTCGCTCCGAGGAAGCGATGGCCGTGCGTGGTCGACCCGGCGTTCAGGCCGAGCGCCGTGACGGCGACCACGCGGGCTCCGTGCAACGCGACCAGGCCGTGGGCCGGCCGCACGAACCTCACCGTGGTCAGGCCGTCGGGCTGATAACTCATCAGCTTCGGGATCGGCAGCCGCTCGATCGTCTCGTCGAGCGCCGCCTGCAGCCCGGCTTGCAGCGACTGCCCGCTGGCCACCCGCGAGAGGTACAGCATCTCGATCTTGCCGTCGGCTACCTTGCGCACCGCGCCTGCGGCCGACGGGTCCAGGCCGAGCGCCGAGAGCTTCCTGAGCAGCGCCGCGGTGGGTTTGCCTGCGGCGTCGAGCCCCACGCCGGCCGGAAGCAGCTTTTCCTCGAATGGCTTGTCCGGCGAACGGCTGCGCACCTGCGTGATCTTCGCGGCGAGCCTTCGCGGGGTGGCGAACCAGGCGAGACGGCTGCGCGATTCGAGGAATTCGCGCTGCGCAAGCGCCTCGCGCAGCGTTCCGCCGAAGGCCTCGCCCAGCCGCCGCAGGGCCTTCGGCGGCAGCTCTTCGGTGAACAGTTCGACGAGCAGGGTCGCGCTCATTGCGGCGCCGGCCGGGCGCTGCCGCCGCGGCGACTCGCGCGAATCGCCAGCACCTCTTCCAGCTCGTCGGCGGACAGGAAGGCCTTAACCGCCGCGTCTTCGGCGCGCTCGAAGCCGCGCGCCTTGCGCGCATCGTAGTACGTCTGCGCCGCCAGGCGGGCCAGCGCGCGCACCCGGCCGATGTAGCTGGCGCGCTCGGCCACCGAGATGGCGCCGCGCGCGTCGAGCAGATTGAAGGTGTGGGAGCACTTCATGACCATCTCGTAGCCGGGCAGCGCAAGCCTGGCCTCGAACAGACGCTTGGCTTCCGCTTCGAACTGGACGAAATGCTGGAACAGTACTTCGGTGTTGGCGAGTTCGAAGTTGTAGGCGGATTGCTCCACTTCGTTCTGATGGTAGACGTCGCCGTAGGTGGTCCCCGGCGTCCAGGTGAGGTCGAACACGCTTTCGCGGCGCTGCAGGTACATCGCCAGACGCTCCAGGCCGTAGGTGATCTCGCCCATGACCGGCTTGCAGGCGATGCCGCCCACCTCCTGGAAGTAGGTGAACTGCGTAATTTCCATTCCGTTCAGCCACACCTCCCAGCCCAGTCCCCAGGCGCCGAGGGTCGGCGACTCCCAGTCGTCTTCCACGAAACGGACATCGTGCTGCGCGGGATCGATGCCGATGGCCGCAAGCGAGTCCAGGTACAGATCCAGGATGTCGCGCGGCGAGGGCTTGAGGACCACCTGGAACTGGTAGTAATGCTGCAGGCGGTTCGGGTTCTCGCCGTAGCGCCCGTCCTTGGGCCGGCGCGATGGCTGCACATACGCCGCGCGCCACGGCTCGGGCCCCAGCGCACGCAGGAAGGTGGCGGTGTGAAAGGTGCCGGCGCCGACTTCCATGTCATACGGCTGCAGGATGGCGCAGCCGCGATCACCCCAGTAGCGCTGCAGCGCGAGGATGAGGTCCTGGAATGTCTGCATCCGGGAAAAACGCCGAAGAATCAGGGCTTGCGAGAGCCCCGCATTCTACCGGGTTTTGCTGCTGGCGCGCTCGACCGAAGTCACGCCCGACAGCGGAATAGCGAAACGCGAACACACGACCCGTCCAGCCGCCAAAGCGGCGTTACTGGAAAAGTCTTGTTTTCTCTTCGCGTCTTCGTGTTTCGCTCTGTCTTCTTGCCTTTCTGGGTGTCTTGGTGCCTGGGTGGTTCACGTGATCAGGGCTTCTTTTCCCGGGAGGCCTTGAGCTGCTCGAGTTCGGCCTCCAGCTCTTCCACGCGCGCCTGCAGCGCATTGAGCTGGTTGGTGACGCGCGCCACGTTGAAATAGGTGACGTTCTCCGCCGGCGCGTCGAAAGCGTTGCCGTAGCCCAGCCAGGAAGCGTCGTACACCCGCACGTTGCGGAAGCCGAGGTCTGCGAGGATCGTGGCGGTTTGCGCGGCGCGAACCCCGCTCTGGCAATAGACGATGGTCTCCTTTTCGGGATCCAGCGCGCCGTAGAGCCGGACCAGCTCCTGCCGCGGTTTGAGGCTCATCCCGTCCTTGGTGGTGACCAGCCGGCGCGCCAGCTTGCGCGGGGTATCCGGATCGACCCAGTTGAACTCGTAGGGGATGTTGCGCGCCCCGGGCACGTGCCCGCCGCGCAGCGCGCGAATGTCTTCGCCCTTGTACTCGCGCGGGCTGCGCACGTCGATGATCTGCACGTTCGGATCCCCCAGCTTCGCCAGCAGCTCGCGCGTGGACACCAGCAGCGCGGGATTGATCTTGGCCTTGAAGGCGACCGGCGGCAGCCGGACCGCGTCCGTGGACAACGCCTTGCCGGCGGCTTTCCAGTCGTCGATGCCGCCGTGATACACGTGCGCATTTTCGGCGCCCAGCCAGCGCAGGGTGACATGGGCGAAATACGGACCGGTGTGCGCCTTGGCACCGTAGAGGACGATCTCGCGCGCCGGATCGATGCCCGCTTCGCCCAGAAGGCGCTCGATCTCTTCCAGCGCGATGTAGTCCTCGGTGGCGGGCTCGCGCAGCACCGCCTGCACGTCGTCGATGTTCACCGCGCCGGGAAGATGGCCGCGGCGATATTCGTCCTGACTGCGCACGTCCCACAGGATGGCGCCGCGGTCGAGCGCCGCGGCGACGAAATCGGTGTCGACCAGGGCGGGGCCGGCGGCGCTGCCCGGTCCGGGAATCAGCAGCAATGCAAAGAACAGTCCGATCAGTCGTGTCATGAAGCGTCCTCCTTGCGCACCGCTCGTGGAGCCTATCGCCTGCGCGCCGCCTTTGGTCTGATCTGGATCAAACCGCCTTGCGCCGCCAGCGCAGCGCCGCGGCGGCCAAGGCCAGCGCGCCGGCCGGCAGCAGCGCGAGCGCGTTGCCCCAGCGCACGTAGGGGGTGGCTCCGGTGTAGCCGCGCACTTCGCCTTCGAGCACCGCCACCTCGAATTCCGGTGCGGCCTTCACGATCCGGCCGCGAGGGTCGATGATCGCGGTGACTCCGGTGTTGGTCGCCCGCACCATGAAGCGCCCCGTTTCCGCGGAACGCATCTGCGCGATCTGCAGGTGCTGCTTCGAGCCCAGCGAACGGCCCCACCAGGCATCGTTGGTGAAGTTGGCGAGCAGCGTGGCCTGCGGCAACTGGCGGATGATCTCTTCTCCGAACACGTCTTCGTAGCAGATGTTCGCCGCCACCTTTTGCCCGCCCACTGCCAGCGGCGCCTGATCCGGCGAGCCGCGCGAGAAGTCCGACATCGGGATCTGCAGCAGGTTCATGAACCAGCCGAACAGCCCGGTGAGCGGGAAATAATCGCCGAACGGCACCAGATGCACCTTGCGGTAGGTCTGCGCGGGCGAGATTCCGACGCTGATCACGCTGTTGTAGTAGCGGCCGGGGCCGGCATACTCGGCGATGCCCGTGAGCAGGTCCCCGCCCTGGCCGCGCGCGTGGGCCGCGAGCCGCTCGAGATAGCCCGGCGGCAGATCGACGTTGAACATCGGCAGCGCCGTTTCCGGCAGCAGGATGAGTCTGGCGCGCGAGGCGAGCGCGAGTTCGCGATAAAGATCCAGGGTCTGGCGCGCGCGATCGGGGCGCCACTTCAGTTCCTGCGGCACGTTGCCCTGCACCAGGGCGACCGACGTGGGTTCGCCCTGCGGCCGGGTCCAGGCGCGCGTCTGCAGCGCCAGCCCGGCGGCGAGCACGGCCACGCCCAACCAGATTGCGCGCTCGGTCAGAATCGCCCGCGGCCATTCCCTGAGCGGCAGATGCTGCTCCCGGACGCAATGAACCGCGAGGGCGGTGATGCCGGCCAGCAGCGCCGTGGCGAGCGATACGCCGTATCCGCCGAGCAGCGGCGCATAACCAGCCAGCGGACTGAGCGGAACTTGCGAATAACCGATCGCGAGCCAGGGAAATCCGGTAAGGATCCATCCCCGCAGCCACTCGGCGAGCGTCCAGGTCGCCGGCAGCAGCAGGAGCAGCGCGGGCGCCGCCGGGAGCCGGCTCCAGCGCAGGCACGCCGCGGCAGCCGCGGGGTAGAGCGCGAGATACGCACAGAACGCGGCCGTGCATCCTGCGGCCACGAGCGCGGGCATGCCCCCGAAATCGTGCAGGCTTACATAGACCCAGCTGACTCCGGCGCCGAACAACCCGAGGCCGAAGCTCAGTCCCAGAAGCCCGGCCGTGCGCGGCCGCGGCGCTTGCAGCCAGAGCAGCGCCGCCGCGGCCAGCGCCAGCACCGGAACCGGATAGAGGTGGAAGGGCGCGTAGCCCAGAACCGATAGCGCCCCGAGCAGGAACGAGGCGACTGCCGGCTTGAGGGTCGCCGCTCTGCCCGCCGGGGAGCTCGAGCCGGCAGTCACGGAGGACACGGAGGAAAGGAAAAGGTGAAACGCTCTCGCGTGCAAGAACCCGGCACCGGCGCCTGTTTCAGCACACTGAGCCTCTGTGGATTCCCATATCGCCTTTTCCCGCTCCCGGGTTTCCTGCGTCTCCTCGGTTGTTCAAAACGCAGGATCTACGCGTCGCTTCATTCCTTGACCTTCTCGATCAGGAGCGAATGCAGACGCCGGCTGTCGGCGCGCAGCACCTTGACGCTGAGGTTGCCGATGCGGAACTGCTCGCCGCGCTTGGGCAGCCGTCCCAGGTGGGCGAGCACCAGCCCGCCGACGGTGTCGAAATCCTCGTCGCTGAACTCGGTGCCGAACGCGGCATTGAAGTCCGCGATCTCGGTCTGGGCCTTGACGCGGTACTGTCCCTGGCGGTCGCGGATGATGTTGGCTTCGGTCTCGTCGAAATCGTATTCGTCCTCGATGTCGCCGACGATCTGCTCCAGCACGTCTTCGATCGTGACCAGCCCGGCGACGCCTCCATACTCGTCCACGACGATCGCGATGTGGTTGCGGTTGCTGCGAAAGTCCTTCAGCAGCACGTTCAGGCGCTTGGACTCCGGAATGAACACCGCTGGACGCAG
Organism: Burkholderiales bacterium; assembly: GCA_035560005.1. Taxonomy (NCBI): domain Bacteria; kingdom Pseudomonadati; phylum Pseudomonadota; class Betaproteobacteria; order Burkholderiales; species Burkholderiales bacterium. The sequence goes on from DATMAN010000077.1 coordinate 45,828, forward strand.
CATCTCGCGCAGGTCGAAATCCTTGTCGGTGTAATAGCGCAGCAGATCCTTGGCGAGCAGGATGCCGATCACGTCGTCCTTGTTCTCGTCGATGACCGGGAAGCGGGAGTGCGCGGTTTCGATTGCCTGCGCGATGATCTTCTCGATCGGCTCGTTCACGTCGATCACGTCCATCTGCGCGCGTGGAACCATGATGTCGCGCGCCTGCATCTCCGAAACCTGCATCACGCCTTCGATCATGGCCAGCGCGTCGGCATCCAGAAGGTTGCGCTCGTAGGAGCGCTGCAACAGCTCGACGAGCTGCTCGCGGTCCTCGGGTTCGCGCATCAGCAACGCGCCCAGTCGTTCCAGCCACGAAGGTTTACCGTGAGGTTCGTCCATGTCTGTCCGGTGGACGGTCGGTGAGGGGCTCCGGAAAGGTTCGATCGATCGAAGAACCGGGAGATCGGGTGGAAAGCGGGCTCGCAGGTAACCGGGTGTTACCTCGTCCCCCGATTGCCCGATCGCCGAGTCGCCCCGCCGCTGAGGTTCGCCGACTGCCGTTGACCACCGTAGGGATCAGCATACCCCAGCTTGCCGAGGATTTCCGTCTCGATGCCTTCCATCAGTTCCGCATCCAGCGCCCGCTCGTGATCGAAGCCCTGCAGGTGAAGAACGCCGTGGACCACGAGGTGCGCAAGATGCGCGTCCAGGCTCTTGCGCTGCTGCGCGGCTTCGCGCGCCGCGACGGGAATGCAGATCGCGATGTCGCCGGTGAGCGGAGTCGTGTCCGGATAGGCGAATGTGAGCACGTTGGTGGCGTAGTCACGGTCGCGGTACCGGCGATTGAGCGCCCGGCCCTCCGGCTCGTCGAGCAGCCGCAGCGTCACGCGCAGGTCTTCCAGTGCTGCGGCGCCGGCCCACTTCCGGAACTGCCGCTCGTCCGGCAGACCCGCGCCGCCGCACGCGTACTGCACCACGAGATTCATTTTGGGGCGCGCCATCGTCCGGCGCCGGTCAGTCGCCGCCGCGGGACTGGTGTTGCTCGTAGGCGTGCACGATGCGCTGCACTAGCGGATGCCGCACCACGTCCTCTCCGAGGAACTGAGTGAACGCGATGCCGCGCACCTCGGCGAGCACGGTGCGCGCCTCGATCAGGCCGCTCTTCTGTCCCTTCGGCAGATCGATCTGCGTCACGTCGCCGGTCACCACCGCGCGGCTGCCGAAGCCGATCCGGGTGAGAAACATCTTCATCTGTTCGGGCGTGGTGTTCTGCGCCTCGTCCAGGATGATGAACGAATGGTTCAGCGTGCGCCCGCGCATGTACGCGAGCGGCGCGATTTCGATCGCGCCGCGCTCGAACAGCTTGCCGACCTTCTCGAACCCCATGAGATCGTAGAGCGCGTCGTACAGCGGTCGCAGATAGGGATCGACCTTCTGGGCGAGGTCGCCGGGCAGGAAGCCGAGTCGCTCTCCCGCTTCCACCGCCGGGCGCACCAGCACGATGCGCTTGACGGCATCGCGCTCGAACGCGTCCACCGCGCAGGCCACCGCGAGATAGGTCTTCCCGGTGCCCGCCGGGCCGATTCCGAACGTCACGTCATAGGCCTGAATCTGCTGAATGTACTGAACCTGACGCGGCGTGCGCCCGTGCAGGTCGCGCCGGCGCGTGTGCAAAACGGGAGCGTCCTGCGGCGCTGCTTCCAGGCTGCTGCCGCGCGCCACCTCGATCAGGCCGAGCTGGATGTCTTCGAGGCTCAGGTGTTGTGTGGCCTGATGGTAGAAGCGGTTGAGCGCCTCGGCCGCGAGCCGGGTCTGCTCGGCACCGCCGCCCACCGTGAAGTTCGCGCCGCGGCGGGAGATCGACACGTCGAACGCGCTTTCGATCTGCTTGAGGTTTTCGTCGAGCGCGCCGCAGAGGTTCGCCAGGCGCTCGTTGTCGACCGGAAGGAAGGAAATCTCGACGGGTTTCAACTGACCGTTTCGCGAACCACGACCTCGCCGCGCAGGCTGTGGGGCAAGGCTTCGACAATGCGCACGTCGACCATGCGGCCGATCAGCCGCGAGGCGCCCGGGAAATTCACCACCCGGTTGTTCTCCGTGCGTCCGGCGAGTTCGCCGGGATTCTTCCTGGACGGTCCTTCGACCAGAATCCGCTGCACGCTGCCGACCATCGCCCGGCTGATGGCCTGTGCGTGAGCTTCCAGGCGCGCTTGCAGCCGCGCCAGACGCGACTGCTTGACCGGCAGGGGAATCTGATCGGGCGCTGCGGCGGCCGGCGTTCCGGGACGCGGGCTGTACATGAAGCTGAAGCTCGTGTCGAAGCCGATGTCGTCCACCAGCTTCAGCGTCTGTTCGAAGTCGGCCTCGGTTTCGCCCGGAAAGCCGACGATGAAGTCCGAGGCGATCGAAATCCCGGGGCGGGCGGCGCGCAGGCGGCGCACGATCGACTTGTATTCGATGGCGGTATAGCCGCGCTTCATCGCTGCGAGCACGCGGTCCGAGCCCGACTGCACCGGCAGGTGTACGTGGCCGGCGAGCTGCGCAATCGTGGCGTGAGCGTCGATCAACCGCGCGGTGAATTCCTTCGGATGAGAAGTGGTGTAACGGATGCGTTCGATGCCCGGAACTTCGGCCAGGTACTCCAGCAGCAGCGCGAAATCGGCGGGTTCGCCGTCCGGCATCGCCCCGCGGTAGGCGTTCACGTTCTGCCCGAGCAGGGTGACTTCCTTGACCCCCCGGTCCGCAAGATCGGCCACCTCGGTGAGCACGTCCTCGAAGGGACGCGACACCTCCTCGCCGCGCGTGTAAGGCACCACGCAGAAGCTGCAGTACTTGCTGCAACCTTCCATGACGGACACGAACGCGGTCGGACCTTCCACGCGCGGTGGCGGCAGGTGGTCGAACTTCTCGATCTCCGGAAACGAGATGTCGACCTGGGGCCGGCCGGTTTCGCGCCGCTGCCGGATCAACTGCGGCAGGCGATGCAGGGTCTGCGGGCCGAACACCACGTCGACGTAAGGCGCGCGTTCCACGATCGCCGCGCCTTCCTGGCTCGCCACGCAGCCGCCCACGCCGATGACCAGATCGGGCTTGCGCCGCTTGAGCGCGCGCACGCGCCCCAGGTCGCTGAACACCTTTTCCTGCGCCTTTTCGCGCACCGAGCAGGTATTGAACAGGATCACGTCCGCCTGCTCGGGGTCTTCCGTCCTGACGTATTCCTCGGTGCAGCCGAGCACGTCGGCCATTCTGGCCGAGTCGTACTCGTTCATCTGACAGCCGAAGGTGCGGATGTAGAGCTTCTTCACGTGTTCGCGCCGGCGCCCGGCTTCGACCGCCGGTACTTCGCCGCCTCGGCCGGCGTCAGCAGCCAGATGGCGGCGAGTTCGCCGTTGGCGTCGAGCAGGTACATGACTTGCAGCTTTTGGGTCTGCACCGCGGCCGGCATGACGATCATGTTGTGCTCGTTGTAGATCTTGCCCCCCACCGCCAGCCTGCGGACCTGCTTGTCGATGGTGTAGTAGGGATAGCGGTGCGCGCTGATCTCCCCGCGCTGGGCCTTGGCCGGGAAGTTGCGATCGGCGCCCGCTTCCAGCGCGGTCAGAACGGCCGCCGCGAGCAAGGCGCTCGCCCACGCCAGGATCCGGCTTGCACGGTGCGTGCGCCGGAACTGCCCGAGGGGGCGGACGTCAAACCTTGCGCAGCCAGACACGATAGGGAACTGGTGGCGAATCAGGGATTTGAACCCCGGACCAACGGATTATGATTCCGCTGCTCTAACCGCTGAGCTAATTCGCCACATGCCGTTTTCGACAGGGAGGCGAAGGTTACCGATGCCGGGGTTCCCTTGTCAAGGCAAAATGCTCGCGGAAACAGCAGCTTCGATCACTCTTCGCCCGCTCGGATGAACGCTGAAATCGCCATCGTCGGCGGCGGCTTGGTGGGCGCCAGCCTGGCCGCCGCGCTGGCCGGTTGCGGCGTCTCCGTCGTCGTGATCGACCCGCGCGGCCCCACCGCGGTTCCCGCGAACGGCTTCGATCCGCGCGTCTACGCGCTGCGCCCGGCGAGCGTGTCCTTTCTCGAGCGCTGTGCGATCTGGGGCCGTGTCGACTCGACGCGCGTATGCTCGGTGCTGGAAATGCGGGTCAGCGGCGACGATGGCCGATCGGTGTTGACGTTCGACGCCTATCGCGCCGGCCTTGCGTACCTGGCCGTGATCGCCGAAGACGCGAACCTGCAGCGCGCCGCTCGCGCCACACTGGATGCCCTGCCGCTCGTCTCCGTCATTACGGGCCGCAGCGTGGTCGCTGCACAGTGGGCGCAGGACCGGGTGTCTCTGACGCTCGACGATGGAGTGACGCTGAGCGCGGCGCTGGCGGTTGCCGCCGACGGAGCCGATTCCAGGCTGCGCGCTCTGGCCGGGATTGAAGTCGACGCGCACGATTATGGCCAGCGCGCCGTGGTGGCCAACTTCCGCGCGGCCAGAGCGCACCGCCAGACCGCCTTCCAGTGGTTCCGCAACGATGGCGTGCTCGCGCTGCTGCCGCTGCCCGACGACCAGGTGTCCCTGGTCTGGTCCACGCCGCAGCCCAATGCCGAACGGCTGACGGCGCTGGCTCCGGCGGAACTCGCGCGCGCGGTGGCCGCCGCGGCCTTCGGTGCGCTGGGCGACCTGGAACTGTGTTCGGGCGTGACCAGCTTTCCGCTGCGCCTGATGCGCGCGCGACGCGTGGTCGCGCCACGCCTTGTGATGGTCGGTGATGCTGCCCATAATGTGCACCCGCTCGCCGGGCAGGGTCTCAATCTCGGCCTGGCGGATTGCGAGACGCTTGCGCGACTGATCGCCGCGAGGCTGCCCGTGCAATCGGTCGCTTCGCCGAGTCTGCTGGCGCGCTATCGCCGCAGCAGGGCCGAGGAGGTCTTCGCCGTGCAGGCGCTCACCGATGGGCTGCAGCGCCTGTTCGAGGCCAGGGTGCCCGGAGTGAAGTGGCTGCGCAACACGGGGCTGCGGCTGGTCGACCGCCTTGCTCCGATCAAGCGCGAACTGGTCAAGCGCGCCGCAGGCGCAGCGTTCTGAAACCGTCCAACACCTGCAAAGGATTCCAAATGCCAATCCGATTCCGTGCCCTGGTCGCGTGCGTCCTGCTGTTCGGGGCGAGCGTGGCCGGCGCCGATGAAGCGCGCATCCGCGCAGCGGTCGAGGCGAAGTTTCCCAATGCCAAGCTCCAGACCGTCAGGCTCGTTCCGGGACTCGGGCTCTACGAGCTGGTGATCGACGGCGAGATCTTCTATTCCGACGCACAGTTCGAATTCCTCATCGACGGGAACGTGATCGACGTGAAAACGATGACCAGCCTGACGGCCAACCGCAAGCGCGAGGTCGAAGAGGAGCAGATGCGCAAGCTCGCGTTCCCGTTCAAGGAGCTTCCCTTCGATTACGCGTTCAAGAAGATCAACGGCAACGGCGCGCGAAAGGTCGCTTACTTCGCGGACCCGAACTGCGGTTTCTGCCGCAAGTTCGAGACCGAGACCTTGCCGAAGGTCAAGGACGTGACGGTCTACGTGTTCATGTACCCGGTCATCCGCGCCGAGTCCGTGCCGCTGTCCAGATCCATCTGGTGCTCGGCCGACCGTTCGAAGGCATGGGACGACTACGTGCTGCGCGGGGTGTCGCCGAAGAATGCGCAGGCCTGCAACGACCCGGTGGACAAACTGCTCGAGTTCGGCCGACAGAAGCAGATCCGCGGCACGCCCACGCTGTTTTTTGCCGACGGCACCCGTGTGCCCGGCGCGATCAGGCCCGAACAGATGGAAGAGCTGCTGGCGCGCGCAGAGCGCAAGTAGCCTCGGGCTCCGGCGACTGGTAGGACATCCGGCCCGGCCTCGAGCGGCCGATGCAAAGAGTGGCCCGACGCGAAGAGGCATGGGCGCGCGCGGCGGGCCGCATCGCTCTGGCCTTGCTGCTGTCCGCAGCGCTGCATCTGGCGCTGGTCGCCCGGCTGGAGATCTCCGTCGGCCGGCAACCGGCGGCCGCCCCATCGCTGCAGGCGCGCCTCGAACCGCAACCCGCCCCGGTTTCCCCGCCCAAGCAACCGGTCAGACCGCCGGCTCGGCCACCCAGCGAGCCAGCGCCCTCCATGGCACCGATGCCGATGGCAGCGGCCCCGCCGCAGGCGGCGCAACAGGTTGCCGAACCCTTGCTGGCCGAGCAAGGCCGCGCTGCGGAACAGACGGTTCTCGAGCCGGCACCGGCGATCGAGGTCCCGATCGACCCGGTCTACTACGCGGTGCACGAGCTGGACATCTACCCGATGCCGCTGTCCGCAGTGCGCCTCGAGTCGACGGCCGTGCCGGGCGGGAACGTGAGGGTGCTGGTGCTGATCGACGAGACCGGCTGGGTGACGCGTGCCGAAATCTTCGAAGCGCAGCCGCCCGGCGTTCTCGACGAAGCCGCGCTCCAGGCGCTGCGCGCGGCGCGCTTCTCTCCGGCCCGCAAGGATGGGCGCGCGGTCCGCAGCCGCGTCCTGATCGAGCTGGCTTTCGACGCGCCCGAACGCGATTGAGCCAAGGAGGATACACAGTCCTCCGCGGTTCAATTCTTCGCGGGCGGATTCATCCCCTTGGGCAGCAGCACCCACAGGCGGCCGTTCTGCCGCATGCGTCCGGCCAGAGCCGCCGCCTCGGCGCCGAACCCCCAGAAGAAGTCGGCGCGCACGCCCCCCTTGATCGCGGTGCCGGTGTCCTGCGCGAGCGTCAGCCGATTGAGCGGCTCCGCGCTGTTGGGCCAGGTCGTCGCGAGATACACCGGAGCGCCCAAGGGAACGCTGGCCGGATCCACTGCGATGCTGCGGCGCGCGCTCAGCGCGACCCCGAGCGAGCCGACAGGGCCTGGCAGCCCGTCGGGCAGTTCGCGAAAGAAGACGTAGGCCGGATTTTCGGCCAGCAGCTTCGGCAGTTTCTCCGGGTGCAGTCTGGCCCACGCTTGAATGCCCTGCATCGAGGCCTTGTCCGGCGGCAGTTCGCCGCGTTCGACCAGCACCCGGCCGATCGAACGATAGGGGTGACCGTTGTGATCGGCGTAACCGACTCGCACGGTCTCTCCGGACTCCAGGCGGATCCGCCCCGAGCCCTGCACGTGCAGGAAGAACAGCTCCACGGGGTCGTCCACCCACAGCAGTTCCCGGCCCTGCAACGGCGCCTGACCGGACTCGATCTGCGCGCGCGTGTAGTAGGGCACGACGCGCCGGCCTTCGAGCCGGCCCCGCACGCGCTGTCCCTTGAGCCCGGGGAACAACTCGGCGATCTCCACCGTGACCAGGTCGTCGGGTACTCCGTAGACCGGATAGCGGTACTTCGCGCTGCGCGTCCGGCTGCCATCGAGCAGCGGTTCGTAGTAGCCCGTCACCAGCCCCTGGTCGGATCCGTCGGCATTGCGCACCGACCACGGGAGGAAATGGGTCTCGAAAAACAGTCTCAGCGTCGGGGTGTCGTGCGAGGAGACCTCGGCCGCCGCCCTGCACGCGGGCTGCCAATCGGGCCGGCTCTTGAGCGCCATGCACGAGGCGACGAAGGCCGGCCAGGCTTCGCGCAGATTGTCGGCGTGCCAGCCGGGCAGTGCTTCCCAGCGGGCGGCGACCAGATTGGGAAGGGCGCCCGCTGCCGGCTCGACGCGCGGCGGCTCGATCGCCGGCTGCGCGGGTGCCGGCGAGGAAGGCGGCGGCGCCGGTGGGGCCGAGACCGGCGGCGTGGCCGGCGCTTTCTCGGGTCGCTCCGATGGTGAAGGAATGGCCACACACCCCGCCGTCAGCGCAGCCAGCAACCAAGCGGGCGCCGCTGCCCAGCGCGGCAGGCGGGTGTTTGCCAGATGTCCGGCAGGCGACAAGAATTGCCAGTGGCTTCCGCGACTGTCCGGATGCCTTTCCAACCCGTTGCCGAAGGATCCCATGCGCGACTACGCGATGTTCTGGGTGCTGCTCGAGGTCGTTCTCGGGCTGGCGCTCTTCGTGTTCATCATCTGGTGGACCCTGCCGAAGAAGGACGACCGCGACGACAGAAAAAACTGAAGCGCTCGCCGCGCAAGACGCGAAGCACGCAGAGCAAGGACGAAAGAAAACGGTCCAGGCATCGAAAGCTCCGTTGGATGGACGATGCGTCGTCGTGATTGTCGGAGCCCGGGCTGCCGGAAGACGCCATTCCGGCCGTTGCCATGACATCCCATTCTCATGCTTGGTGCTGCGCGTCCGCTGCGTGCTCTGTGCCGAGCGCCTGGATTCTGGGCTTCAGTGCAGCACGCGGGGCACGCTCAACGCAAATGCCGGGACGGGCGCCTCGAAGCGCACGCCGTCCTCCGCGACCATCTGATAGCTGCCGCGCATGGTGCCGACCGGGGTGGCGATGCGCGCGGCGCTGGTGTACTCGAAGCTTTCCTGCGGGCGCAGCAGCGGCTGCTGCCCCACGACGCCGGCCCCGCGCACTTCCTGCACGCGGTTCTCCGCGTCGGTGATGATCCAGTGGCGGGTCAGGAGCTGCGCGGCCACGGTCCCGGTGTTCGTGATCCGGATCGTGTAGGCGAACACGTAGTGGCCGCTGCGCTCGTCGGACTCGTGCGGCAGGAAGGTCGCGCGGGCGCTGACGCGGATTTCGTAGCGGTGATCGGCTGCCATGCCGGCATTGAAGACGAAACCCGCCGTCGCGGCAAGCCGCCCCTTCTCCGCTACAATGCCCCGCCTTCCAGCTTGGGTGTATCGAGATGACGACCTATCGGATAGCGCCGAGCATCCTGTCCGCCGACTTCGCCCGCCTGGGCGAAGAGGTACGCAGCGTAGTGGAAGCGGGGGCGGACATCGTGCATTTCGATGTCATGGACAACCATTACGTGCCGAACCTGACGGTGGGCCCGCTGGTGTGCCAGGCGATCCGCCCGCTGACCCGTGCATTGATCGACGTGCACCTGATGGTCAAACCGGTCGACCGCATCGTGCCCGACTTCGCCCAGGCGGGTGCCGACATCATCAGCTTCCACCCCGAGGCCTCCGAACACGTCGACCGGACCATTCAGCTCATCAAGGACTGCGGCTGCCGCGCCGGCCTGGTGCTCAACCCGGCAACGCCGCTGTCCTGCCTGGACTGGACGCTCCCCAGGCTCGACCTCGTGCTGATCATGTCGGTCAATCCCGGCTTCGGCGGGCAGAAGTTCATCGCCTCGGCGCTCGAGAAGCTGGGCGAGGTGCGCAAACGGATCGATCGCCTCGGACGGGAGATCTGGCTCGAGGTCGATGGCGGCGTGAAGGTGGACAACATCGCCGAGATCGCACGCGCCGGGGCCGACACCTTCGTCGCCGGGTCGGCGATCTTCGGCACTGCGGACTACAAGGCCACCATCGCCTCGATGCGCTCCGAACTCCTGAAAGTCAAGCTCTGAAAATCAAGCACTCACCGCGGAGGACGCAGGGGACGCAGAGGAAAGCGAGAGAAAAAAGATTCTGGAGTTCAGCCCGTTTGGTCGGCGGATCGTCACCGCGCGAAAATTCGTAGCCGGGCGACATGAACAATGATCCGGCCTTTAGCCCAACTTGCCTTTCCTCTTTTTCGCTTTCCCCCGCGTCCTCCGCGGTGAGAGCTTATGAAGTTGAACTTCCCAATTGAAGTATCGGCGGTGGCGTTCGATCTGGACGGCACCCTGGTGGACACGCTTCCCGACCTGCATGAGGCCGCGAACCGCACCCTGGCGGATCTGGGGCGCCCGGCGGTGGCGGTCGAGCAGGTGCGCGACTTCGTCGGCGACGGCGTGGACCGGCTGGTCCAGCGCATTCTGACCGGCGCCGCCGAAGGGCAAGCGGATGCGCCGCTCTTCGAGCGTGCGCGCGACCGTTTTCGCGAGCACTATCGTCAGGTACTGACCCGGGCATCCCGGCCGTTTCCCGGTGTCATCGACGGGCTGGACGCGCTGCGCGCCTTGGGAGTGAAGCTCGCCTGTGTGACCAACAAGCCGCAAGCCTTTACCCTGCCGCTGCTCGACGCGCTGGCTCTGCGCCCGCGTCTGGACCTGGTGGTGGCCGGCGATACCCTGGCGCGCAAGAAGCCCGATCCCCTGCCGCTTGCCCACTGTGCGCAGCGCTTCGGCATACAGACGCGGTTGCTGCTGATGATCGGGGATTCGAACAACGACACGCGGGCGGCCCGCGCCGCCGGTTGTCCGGTGTTCTGCGTCCCCTATGGCTATCGCGGCGGGGCACGGGTGCAGGACCTGGACTGCGATGCTATAGTAGCCAGCGTTCCCGATTCCCTGAAGTTGATCCGACCCGCCCGGTCATGAGCTCCGAAGCTCGTCGAACCTTGAGGCTTGCTGCGTGGCGTAGCTGGCGCCCCTGGCGCCCGTCCGCTCTCCGGCGTCGCGTCTGACGCACGCAAGCAGGCTTCACCGTTTGTTCGCAGTCTTCGGAGTTCGTCATGACTGAACAGGAGTTCACGCAGCTCGCCGCGCAGGGCTTCAACCGCGTGCCGGTGGTGCTGGAGACCTTCGCGGATCTCGACACCCCGCTGTCGGTTTACCTCAAGCTCGCCAACAAGCCCTATTCGTATCTGCTCGAATCGGTGCAGGGCGGGGAGCGCTTCGGGCGCTATTCCTTCATCGGCCTGCCCGCCGACACCCGGTTCGAGGTGCACGGCAGACGCTGCCGCGAGATCCACGCCGGCAGGATCGTGTCGGAGTCGCAGGAGGATGATCCGCTCGCCTGGCTCGCGGCCATCAACCGGCGCTACCGCGCGGCTCCGCGGCCCGGGCTGCCCCGCTTCCTCGGAGGCCTGGTCGGTTGCTTCGGCTACGACACCGTGCGCTACATCGAGCGCAAACTGTCGGCGAGCGGGAAACCCGACGTTCTGGGCACGCCTGACATTCTGCTCCTGCTCTCGGAGCAACTGGTCGTGGTGGACAACCTGTCGGGCAAGCTTTTCCTGGTCGTGTACGCCGATCCCGCGCAATCCGGCGCGTGGCAGCGCGCCCAGCGGCGGCTCGAGGAGCTGCTGTGGATGCTGCGCCAGCCGGTGGTCGTGCCGCCCGAAGCGCCGGTCTGCGCCCCGCCCGCCACCTCGGAGTTCACCGAGGAGCGCTTCGTCGCGGCGGTCGAGCGCGCCAAGCGCTACATCTTCGACGGCGACATCATGCAGGTGGTGCTCTCGCAGCGCATGAGCGCGCCGTTCTCGGCTTCCCCGCTCGCCCTGTATCGCGCGCTGCGGGCGCTCAACCCTTCGCCGTACATGTTCTATTTCGACTTCGCCGCCTTCCACGTGGTCGGCGCCTCGCCGGAGATCCTGGTGCGGCTCGAAAGCGGGACGGTGACGCTCAGACCGATCGCCGGCACGCGCCCGCGCGGGGCCACGCGCGAGCAGGATCTCGCCCTGGAGCAGGAGCTGCTCGCGGACCCGAAAGAGCGCGCCGAGCACGTCATGCTCATGGATCTCGGCCGCAACGATGTCGGGCGCGTGGCGCAGATCGGCACGGTCAGGGTGACCGACAACATGGTGATCGAGCGCTACTCCCACGTGATGCACATCGTGTCCAACGTGGAAGGTCGCCTCAAGCCGGGATTGGATGCCATGGCCGTGCTCAAGGCGACGTTCCCCGCCGGCACGGTCACCGGCGCTCCGAAAGTGCGGGCGATGGAAATCATCGACGAGCTGGAACCCTCCCGGCGCGGCATCTACGCCGGCGCGGTCGGCTATCTCGGATTCAACGGCGACATGGATCTCGCCATCGCGATCCGCACCGCCGTGGTGAAGGACGGCCGGCTGTTCGTCCAGGCGGGCGCCGGGATCGTGGCCGACTCGGTGCCGACAAGCGAATGGATCGAAACCCAGAACAAGGCCAAAGCGCTGCTGCGCGCCGCCGAAATGGCCCAGGCCGGTTTGAACGCCCGGCTGGATTGAAGGAAGCGCTCGCCGCGGAGGACGCAGGGAAAAGACAGAACGAGAAAAAGGGAAATCGGGTTTGGGGCTGCATGCCTGTGTCTGCGGCTTGGCGACGAATTTTTACTTGGTCGACAATCCCCTCGGGGGCGCGGTCAAATGCCCACGCTTGCTTTCCTGCGCGTCCCCTGCGTCCTCCGCGGTGAGCGCTTGTTTTGGTGAGGTTCTGGAAATGCTCCTGATGATCGACAATTACGACTCGTTCACGTACAACCTGGTGCAGTATCTGGGCGAGCTGGGCGAGGAGGTGCGGGTATTCCGCAACGACGAGATCACGCTGGAGGAGATCGAGCGTCTGAACCCTGCGCGGATCGTGATCTCGCCCGGACCCTGCACACCGAAGCAAGCCGGAATCTCCGTTCCGCTGATCGAACGCTTCGCCGGCCGCGTGCCGATCCTCGGCGTATGCCTGGGCCATCAAAGCATCGGCCAGGCCTTCGGCGGGCGGATCGTGCACGCCGCAACGCTGATGCACGGCAAGACCTCCCCCATCCGGCACGAAGGCAAGGGCGTCTTTCGCGACCTGCCCGATCCGCTGACGGCCACGCGCTATCATTCGCTGGTCATCGAGCGTGAGTCGCTGCCGGACTGCCTCGAAGTGACGGCGTGGACCGACGACGGCGAGATCATGGGCGTGCGCCACAGGCGCCTCGCGGTCGAAGGCGTGCAGTTCCATCCCGAGTCCATCCTGACCGAGCATGGCCACGACCTCCTCGCCAACTTTCTCAAGCTTTGAATCGAAGCGCTCATCGCAGAGGACGCAAGATCCAAGCGCTCACCGCGGAGGACGCAGGATCGAAGCGCTCACCGCGGAGGACGCAGAGGACGCGGTGGAAAAGCAAAAGCAGAATGAACCCGAGAATGAAAAACTCACGACGATGTTTCCTGGCGGTGGGTCGGCCTTTTACTCCCGCTGAGTATTTTCGTTGCCTGGTTTACTCCGCGTCCTCTGCGTCCTCCGCGGTGAGAGCTTGTTTTTGGTGAGAGGAAAATATGACACCCCAGGAAGCGCTAGTGCGGGTGATCGAGCACCGCGAGATCTTTCACGACGAGATGCTGAGCCTCATGCGCCAGATCATGAGCGGAGAGACTTCGCCCACGCTGATCGCTGCCATTCTGATCGGCCTGCGCGTCAAGAAGGAGACGATCGGCGAGATCGCCGCCGCGGCGCAGGTGATGCGGGAGTTCTCGACCAGGGTGTCGGTCGCGGATCACGCGCACCTGCTCGATACCTGCGGGACGGGCGGCGACAGCGCCCACACCTTCAACATCTCCACCGCGGCGGCGTTCGTGGCGGCGGCGGCCGGTGCCAAGGTCGCCAAGCACGGCAACCGCTCGGTTTCGAGCAAGTCGGGCAGCGCCGACGTGCTGGAGGCGCTCGGCGCGAACATCAACCTGACGGCGGATCAGGTTGCGCAGTGCATCGACCAGATCGGCGTAGGCTTCATGTTCGCCCCCAATCATCACAGCGCGATGAAGCACGCCGCGCCGGTGCGCCGCGAGCTGGGCGTGCGCACCCTCTTCAACATCCTCGGCCCGCTCACCAATCCCGCTGGCGCGAAGAACCAGGTCATGGGCGTGTTCCACCCCGATCTGGTCGGCATCCAGGCGCGGGTGCTGCAGCGGCTGGGCAGCCGCCATGTGATGGTCGTCTACGGAATGGAGGGGCTGGACGAGATCTCGGTGTCCGGCGACACGATGGTCGGAGAGCTCAGGCACGGCGAGGTGCGCGAGTACACGATCCACCCGAGGCAGTTCGGCCTGCCGGTGGCCGCGCTCGCCGAGATCCAGGTGAGGGACGCGGCCGGCTCGATGGAAAGGCTGCTCGCGGCGCTGTCCGGCGAGCCCGGCGCGGCGCTCGACGTCGTCGCCTTGAACGCCGGTGCGGCGATCTACACCGCCGGGCTGGCCGAGAGCCACGAACAGGGGGTCGCGAAAGCGTTTCAGGTCATCGCCTCCGGCGCCGCCCGCGCCAAGCTCGA
>DATMAN010000078.1 GCA_035560005.1 Burkholderiales bacterium
GCCGACTGGCTCTACACCTACCTGCGCACGTTCTACCGCGATCCGAAGTCGGCGACCGGATGGAACAACGCCGTGTTCCCGAACGTCGCCATGCCGCACGCGCTGTGGCTGCTGCAGGGCGAACGGGGCCTGGAGATCGCCGCCGTCAAGGACAAGGCCGGCCACGATGCGCTCGAGTACCGCTGGCGGCAGCTTGCGCCGGGGACGCTTTCGCCGGCGCAGTATGACGCCGCGGTCCGCGACCTCGTCAATTTCCTGATGTACGTCGCCGAGCCCGATGCCCGCACGCGCAAGACCGTCGGCATCGTGGTGCTGTTCGTGCTGGGCGTGCTGTTCGTCCTCGCGTATGCCCTCAAGAAGGAGTACTGGAAGGACGTGAAATAGCGCAGGGGCGCGGCCGCCGCCCCCCCGCGCAAGGGCCCGGGCGGGCGCCCGGCCCCGCCATCCGCGTCGAGGAATTCCCCGCCATGATGCAACTGTATTCCGGCACGACCTGCCCGTTCAGCCACCGCTGCCGCTTCGTGCTCTACGAGAAGGGCATGGACTTCCAGGTGATTGACGTGGACATGTACAACAAGCCGGAAGACATCGCGGTGATGAACCCGTACAACCGGCTGCCGGTGCTGGTCGAGCGCGACCTGATCCTCTACGAGTCCAACATCATCAACGAATACATTGACGAGCGCTTTCCGCACCCGCAGCTGATGCCCGCCGACCCGGTGATGCGCGCGCGCGCGCGGCTGATGCTGTTCAACATGGAAGTCGAGCTGTTCTCGCAGATCGAGGCGCTGGAATCCGGCAAGGAAAAGGCGGTCGAGCGCGCCCGCCAGCACGTGCACGACCGCCTCGTCGAGCTGGCGCCGGTCTTCACGCGCACCCGGTACATGCTCGGCGACGAGTTCAGCATGCTCGACGTGGCGATCGCGCCGCTCCTGTGGCGGCTCGACCACTACGGCATCCGGTTGGGCAAGCCGGCGGCGCCGCTCGCCAAGTACGCCGAGCGCATCTTCTCGCGGCCGGCGTTCATCGAGGCGCTCACCCCGTCGGAGAAAGTGATGCGGAAGTAGTCCCGCCGCCGCGCGCGATGGCGAACCCCGAGATCCCGACCAAGCCGTACCTGCTGCGTGCGCTCTACGAGTGGTGCGTGGACAACGGCTACACGCCGCACATCGCGGTGAAGGTGGATTCGCGCGCGCAGGTTCCGGCCGAATACGTCAAGGACGGCGAGATCACGTTCAACATCTCTCCGGTCGCGGTGCACAAGCTGCAGATGGGCAACGAGTTGATCGAGTTCTCGGCGCGCTTTGCAGGCGTCGCGCGCCAGATCTCGGTTCCGGTGGGCAGCGTCTTTGCGCTGTATGCGCGCGAAACCGGCCACGGCATGACCTTCGAGGTCGAGGCGCCGAAGCCGGCGCTTCAGGCCGCCGCCGAGGCCGAACCGGGCGCGCTGCCGGCCTCCGAGCCCGAGCCGACCAAGCCCTCGGGCGGCAAGCCGCAGTTGCGGCGCATCAAGTAGCGCGCATGCGGCGCGGACCGAAGGGGCCGCGCTTACAATTCCGCCGAGGGCCGGCTTAGCTCAGATGGTAGAGCAGCGGTTTTGTAAACCGTTGGTCGGCGGTTCGAATCCGTCAGCCGGCACCGGCGCTCAGCGCCGGAAGATCCACAAAATGAGCGTCAGCACCAGCGACACCAGGATGCTGGTGGTGATCGGAAAGTAGAAGGTGAAGCCCTCGCGCTTCACCTCGATGTCGCCGGGGAGCCTGCCCAGCCCCAGCTTCGCCACCAGCGGCCAGGCGAGGCCGAGCACGAGGAGCACGATCCCGAGGGTGATCAGCCATTTCTGCATCGGCGCGACTCACGGGGATTGCGGGTTCGATTCTGCCACCGGCCGCACGATCGCGCGGCGTTCCTCGTCCGCGTGCAGGCGCTCGAACGGCCTGAGCGCCTCGGGCAGATCGGCTTTCACCTCAAGCCGCTGGCGTTCCGAGGCATTTCCCAGCCGCTGACGCTCGGCGAGGTGTCGCAGCGCAACCGCGCGGCGGCGCTCCAGGTCCCCCGGCGCGATGCGCGCCTGTTCCAGCGACTGGCGCAACTGCAGGCTGAACGCGTCCGACTGCTGCGCGCGCAGCATCAACTCGCGCTGGATAGCCTGCTCCTGCGCCTGTGCGTGCGGCAGGACCAGCGCGGCGAGCAGGAATGCGGCCCTCATCGCCTTCCTTGGGCCGCCGCGAGCACGGGGAGTTCCCGGCTCGACGCGTTCGCGC
>DATMAN010000079.1 GCA_035560005.1 Burkholderiales bacterium
GCATCCGCCCTGAAGGGCGTGAACGAAGCCCGTGACATGACGCTTTTCGCGAACCTGGTCGAAACCTCCCGCAAGGTCGCGTCGACACCGAGCCGACTGGCCAAGGTCGAGACGCTGGCAGCGTTGCTGCGCGGCCTCGCCGCGGAGGAAATCGAGATCGCGGTCGCCTTCCTCTGCGGCGAAACCCGGCAGGGACGGCTCGGGATCGGTCACGCCACGCTCGCGAAGCTGCGGCAAGGCTCGGCCTCGCAACCGGCGCTCACGCTGGCCGGAGTCGACGCGGCATTGGTTGCGATCGCCCGCCAGAGCGGCAAGGGCGCGTCCGGGGAACGCAGCCGGAGGCTGCGGACGCTGTTCGGCCACGCGACCGAAGCGGAGCAGGAGTTCCTCGCCAGGCTCCTCACCGGCGAATTGCGCCAGGGCGCGCTCGAAGGAGTGATGCTCGATGCGGTGGCGCGCGCGTCCGACGTGTCGCCCGCCGACGTGCGACGCGCCGTCATGTTCGCCGGGGATATGCGTCGCGTGGCGGCCGCGGTGTTGACCGGCGGTGCGCAGGCGCTCGCAGAGTTCAGCTTGCGGGTGCTGCAGCCCGTGCAACCGATGCTCGCCGACAGCGCGGAGGACGTGAACCAAGCATTGACGCAGTTCGGATTGGCCGCCTTCGAGTGGAAGCTGGACGGCGCGCGCGTGCAGGTCCACAAGTCGGGTGCGGAAGTGCGCATCTTTACCCGCAACCTCAACGACGTGACGGCGGCGGTCCCTGAAGTGGCGGAAGCAGTTGCCGGCCTCGCCGTACGCGACATCGTGCTCGACGGGGAGAGTATCGCCTTGCAGGGAGATGGCCGCCCGCAGCCCTTCCAGGTCACGATGCGCCGCTTCGGGCGCCGGCTCGACGTGGCCACCATGCGGCAGACACTCCCGCTGTCCGTGTTCTTCTTCGACTGCCTGCTGGTGGATGGTCAGGTGCTCGTCGATCTGCCTGCACGCGAAAGATTTGCGGCCCTGTCGGATGCGATCCCGCCTTCGCTCGCGGTTCCCCGGCTTGTGACGGAGCAGGCTGCGCGGGCTCGGGCGTTTTATGAGGCAGCCCTTGCACAAGGTCACGAAGGCGTGATGGCCAAGGCTCTTGACGCGCGCTACGAGGCGGGCAGCCGTGGCGCGGGCTGGCTCAAGATCAAGCGCGTGCATACCCTCGATCTGGTGGTGCTCGCCGCAGAGTGGGGCAGCGGCCGGCGGCGCGGCTGGTTATCGAATCTGCATCTTGGCGCGCGCGATCCCTCCGGGGGGTTCGTCATGCTCGGCAAGACCTTCAAGGGCATGACCGACGATCTGCTGGAATGGCAGACGCGCGAGCTGCTCGCGCGCGAGATCGGTCGCGATGCGTACACCGTGCACGTGCGCCCGGAACTGGTCGTGGAGATCGCGTTCAACGATCTGCAGGCAAGCCCGCATTATCCGGGCGGACTCGCGCTGCGCTTCGCGCGGGTCAAGAAGTATCGTCCGGACAAGAGACCCGGGGACGCGGACACCATCGATACGGTCCGCGCCATCTACCAAGCCCAGCTCCGGCATGGGCAGGTCGGCTGACCGCGAAATGAGAGCCGGCGCCTTTCTCCGGGGTGCGTCCGCAGCGGGGCTTGACCGGTGAATCGGGGCGAGGCAACTTACGGCGCCCATCAGGGAGGAGAGCGCGCGTGTCCATCGTCGACAAACTCAGGAATTGCATGCGGTTGCCGGTGATCGGGGCACCGATGTTCATCGTCAGCAATCCCGAGCTGGTCGTGGCGCAGTGCACGAACGGGATCATCGGTTCCTTTCCCGCGCTCAATGCCCGGCCGCCCGAGCTTCTCGAAGAGTGGATCGCGCAGATCGAGCACGCGTTGGAGCGGGCGCGCCACGCCGATCCGCAAGCTGCGGTTGCGCCCTTCGCGGTCAACCAGATCATCCACCAGTCCAACGATCGCCTCGAGCGCGACCTCGAGGTGTGCGTCCGGCGCAAGGTGCCGATTGTCATTACCAGCCTGCGCGCCCCGCACGACGTGGTGAAGAAAGTGCACGAGTACGGAGGCGCGGTGTTCCACGACGTCATCAGCCTCCGCCACGCGGAAAAGGCGCTGGAGGCGGGCGTGGACGGGCTGGTGCTGGTATGTGCCGGTGCAGGGGGACACGCGGGCACCCTCAGCCCGTTCGCGCTGGTGCGCGAAGTGCGGCGGTTCTTCGACGGTCCGATCGCGCTCTCCGGGGCGATCACCGATGGCGCGGGCGTGCTTGCGGCCGAAGCGATCGGCGCTGATTTCGCCTACATCGGTACCCGCTTCATCGCCACTCGCGAAGCGCGTGCCAGCGAAGCCTACAAGCAGATGATCGTCGACAGCGGCGCCGCAGACATCGTCTACACGCCTTACTTCAGCGGCGTGCACGGCAACTACCTCAGGAAAAGCATCGCCGCAGCCGGGCTGGATCCCGACAACCTGCCGGCCGCCGACAAGTCGAAGATGAATTTCGGCGCCAACCGCGAGCGCCCGAAAGCCTGGAAGGATATCTGGGGTGCGGGACAGGGCGTGGGCAACATCGACGATGTTCCGTCCGCCGCGAAACTCATCGAACGGCTGCAGCGCGAGTACCTCGCCGCCCGTGCCCGCCTCGGGCTGGGCGCCGCTCCGGGACCTGTCGCGCCTCTCGCCTAGCGCATCTCGGGAAGAGAAACGCAGAAGGTCGTTCCGGTTCGCGCAGCGATCTTTCGTTTCTCCGGTCCGCTTCGCGGCATGTCTTTCCCGCCTCCGGTTCAGATCAGGCGTTGCTTGTTGAAGAATGCCTTGCGCCAGCGCGTGATCGTGACCTTTTCGAACAGCCCGGCCTTGGTGAACGGGTCCTCGGCCACGAAGCGCTCGGCCTCCTGGCGATCATCGGTGTCGATGATCAGGATGCCGCCGTGGCCGCCGCTACCGTCGTCGTTGATCAATGCCCCCGCAGCGAGCAGCTTGTCCTTGTTCCGGGTGAGATATTCCAGGTGCGCCGCGCGGTTCGCGGCGCGGATTTCGGCCGAATCCGGTTTGTCCTGAGTCTGGATCGCGTACGGCATCGAGGTCTCCTCCGGTTCGAGTGGAAGGCGTGATGATAAGTGCTGCGCGCCGGGCGTGCATCCCGACGCCGGTTCCCGGATAATTGCGCGCTCTGCGAATCCCGTAGCGAACCCGATGGCTCAGTACGTCTACACCATGATGCGGGTGGGGAAGGTCGTTCCCCCGAAGCGCGTCATTCTCAAGGACATCTCCCTCTCGTTCTTCCCGGGCGCCAAGATCGGCGTGCTCGGGCTGAACGGCGCCGGCAAATCCACCCTGCTCAGGATCATGGCCGGCGTGGACAAGGACTTCGAAGGCGAAGCGATACCGATGCCCAATATCCGCATCGGGTTTCTGCCGCAGGAGCCGCAGCTCGACCCGGAACAGACAGTGCGCGCGGCGGTCGAGGAGGGGCTCGGCGAGCTTATGGAGGCGAAGAAGACGCTCGAGGCGATCTACGCCGCGTATGCCGAACCGGACGCCGACTTCGAAAAGCTCGCCGAGGAACAGGCCAGATACGAAGCGATCATCGCGGCCGCCGGGGCCGATATCGAGCATCAGCTCGAGATCGCCGCAGATGCGCTGCGTCTGCCGCCCTGGGATGCAAGGGTCGCAACCCTGTCCGGGGGGGAGAGGCGGCGCGTGGCGCTGTGTCGCCTGCTGCTCTCCAAACCGGACATGCTGTTACTTGACGAGCCGACCAACCATCTCGACGCCGAGAGCGTCGAGTGGCTCGAGCAGTTCCTGCAACGCTTCCCGGGCACGGTGGTCGCCGTCACGCACGACCGCTATTTTCTCGACAACGCCGCGCAGTGGATCCTCGAACTCGATCGTGGCCACGGCATCCCGTGGAGGGGCAACTACTCATCCTGGCTGGAACAAAAGGAGAAACGGCTGGCAATCGAGGCGAAACAGGAATCCGCGCGCATCAGGACCATGCAGAAGGAGCTGGAATGGGTGCGCGCCAACCCCAAGGCGCGGCAGGCCAAGGCCAAGGCCCGCATCGCCCGTTTCGAGGAACTGTCCTCCTACGAGTACCAGAAGCGCAACGAGACGCAGGAGATCTTCATACCCGTGGCCGAGCGCCTGGGCGACAAGGTCATCGAGTTCAAGGAGGTCTCGAAGGGCTACGGAGACCGGCTGCTGATCGACCGCCTGAGCTTTAGCGTGCCGGCCGGTGCGATCGTCGGCATCATCGGTCCGAACGGCGCCGGCAAGTCCACGCTGTTTCGCATGATCGCCGGCAAGGAGAAGCCGGATCGCGGGGAGATCGTGGTCGGTCCGACCGTGAGGCTCGCCCACGTCGATCAGTCGCGCGATCGGTTGCCGAACGACAAGACCGCGTGGGAGGCGATTTCCAACGGCCAAGACGTCATCACGGTGGGCAAGTTCGAGATGCCCTCGCGCGCTTATCTCGCGCGCTTCAACTTCAAGGGCGCGGACCAGCAGAAGCTGGTCGGCAATCTATCGGGTGGCGAGCGCGGGCGGCTGCACCTCGCCAAGACCCTCTCGGTCGGCGCCAATGTCCTGCTGCTCGACGAGCCGTCGAACGACCTCGATGTCGAGACCCTGCGCGCGCTGGAGGACGCGCTGCTCGAGTTCGCCGGCAGCGTGCTGGTCATTTCCCACGACCGCTGGTTCCTCGATCGGATCGCGTCGCACATCCTCGCGTTCGAGGGCGACTCCCAAATCGTGTTCTTCAACGGCAACTACCAGGAATACGAAGCCGACAAGATCCGGCGCCTCGGCGAAGAAGGCGCGCGGCCGAAGCGCATTCGCTTCAAGTCCCTGAAAACCTGATCGCTGGTATCCGAGACGGGCCGCGCCAGGCGGTCCCGGGCCTGCGCATGCCCTGAAGCGGCGCTCCGAGAGCGGTTTTGCAACATTGCTGTCATCCCACTGTGGTTTCATGGGCGCCGGCATGACAGCGCGACTTCAATCCTGGATCTGAGCGATCGCCCCGCATCCCAGGTGCAGCGGTACCGGGCCATCTGGATCTCCGACATCCACCTCGGCACGCCCGGTTGCCAAGCCGAATTCCTCCTCGACTTCTTGCGGGACAACGAGTCCGACTATCTCTACCTGGTCGGCGACATCGTCGACGGCTGGCAGCTGAAGCGGCGCTGGTACTGGACGCAGGCGCACAACGACGTGGTGCAGAAGATCCTGCGCAAGGCGCGCAAAGGCACCCGGGTCAGCTACGTCGCCGGCAACCACGACGAGGTGATGCGCCAGTTCCTGGGGCTGGCGTTCGGCGGCATCGAGATTCTCGACGAAGCGGTGCACACGACGGCTGACGGCCGCAGGTTCCTGGTGGTGCATGGCGATCTGTACGACGTCGTGGTGCGGCACGCGAGGTGGCTGGCGGTGTTAGGCGATCATCTCTACGCACTGATCCTGAAGCTGAACCGCTGGTTCAACCACCTTCGCGCCAGGCTAGGACTTCCCTACTGGTCGCTGTCGCAGTACCTCAAGCACAAGACCAAAAACGCAGTGAACTTCATGACCGCGTTCGAGCAGGCCCTAGCGCGCGAAGCGCGCACGAGGGGCTTCGACGGCGTGATCTGCGGCCACATACACAAGCCGCTGATCAAGATGATCGACGGGGTCATCTATTGCAACGACGGCGACTGGGTGGAGAGTCTCTCGGCGCTGGTGGAAACCTATAAGGGCGAACTCAAGATCCTCGAGTGGCGTCCCCGCTCCCGGGCGGCTGCCGTGACGCACGGTGTCGCAGGCCACAAGAAGGCGGCCGCATGAAGGTACTGATTGTCACCGACGCCTGGTCGCCGCAGGTCAACGGCGTGGTCACCACGCTGGGCAAGATCGGCGACGGTCTGCGCAATCTGGGAAACGAAGTGCACTTTCTGACTCCGCAGCGGTTCAGGTCGATTCCCTGTCCGACCTACCCGGAAATCCGCTTGAGCTTGCTGCCGTATTCCGGTGTGAGGCAGGAGATCGAGGCCTTTGCGCCCGACGCGATCCACATCGCCACCGAGGGGCCGCTCGGCATCGCGGCGCGCCGTTACTGCATTGCGCGCGGACTGGCTTTCACGACCGCCTTCCATACGCGCTTCGCGGAGTACGTGCATGCCCGCATTCGCGTGCCGGTAGACCTGACCTATCGCTGGTTGCGCAGCTTTCACGCGCCCTCGCGTGCGGTAATGGTACCTACGCCCAGCGTGAGGCGCGACCTGGAAGCGCGTGGTTTCGCCAACACCGTACATTGGACGCGGGGCGTTGACACCGAGACGTTCTCTCCGGGCGCGCGCGCAGCCCTGCAAGACCGCCGTCCGATCTTTCTCTATGTGGGCCGGGTCGCGGTGGAGAAGAACATCGAGGCTTTTCTCAGGCTCGATCTGCCTGGTTCGAAATGGGTGGTGGGCCAAGGTCCTATGCGCGCCCATCTCGAGCGCCGGTACCCGGAGGTTCGCTTCGAGGGCCTGAAGACGCCCGCCGAACTCGCGCGCTACTACCGCGCGGCGGACGTGTTCGTGTTTCCCAGCCTGACCGACACTTTCGGACTGGTCATGCTCGAGGCGCTGGCCTGTGGCACCCCGGTCGCGGCCTTCCCGGTCGCCGGTCCGATCGACGTGATCGGTGCCAGCGGCGCCGGCGTGCTTCATGAGGATCTGCGGGCGGCCTGCCTGGGCGCGCTGGATATCTCCCGCGACCAGGCGCGGCGCTACGCGGAGCAGTTCTCGTGGCAGTCTTCGGTCGAGCAGTTCGCCAGCAACCTCGTGCAGGTCCGCTGAGAAGCAGGCGCGCGCTGGATTTCATGCCCGTCTTTTTTCGCCTTGCAACGGCTTTCGCCACGATCGGTCAGCTCAGCGCCGGGACGAAGGCTACCTGGGCGCCCTTAGCCGCGCCCGACGAAGGGCATCTTGGTCGCCATGATGGTGACGAACTGCATGTTCACGTCGAGCGGCAGGCTCGCCATGTGCAGCACCGCGTCGGCCACATGCTTCACGTCCATCGTCGGCTCGACCTTGATCGAGCCGTCAGCCTGCGGAACGCCCTTGGTCATCCTCGCAGCCATTTCCGTGAGCGCATTGCCGATGTCGATCTGGCACACCGCGATGTCGTACTTGCGCCCGTCGAGCGAACCGGACTTGGTCAGACCCGTCACGGCGTGCTTGGTCGAGGTGTAGGGCGCCGAATTCGGACGCGGCGCGTGCGCCGAGATCGAGCCGTTGTTGATGATGCGTCCCCCGCGAGGCTCCTGGTCTTTCATGATCCGGAACGCCTGCTGCATGCAATAGAACATCCCGGAGAGATTGACGTCCACGACGTATCTCCACTGCTCCACGGTCAGGTCCTCGAGCGGGATGCCGGGCGCATTGACGCCGGCGTTGTTGAACAGCACGTCGAGCCGCCCGAATTGCTCCTTCGTCTTCGCGAACAGCGCCCTGACCGAGTCCGGATTGGCCACGTCGGTCGGAACCACAAGCGCGTTCTTCGCTGCCTCCAGCGCGTCTTTCATCGTCTGTTCGAGCGCATCCCGACGCCTGCCGGCGAGCGCTACCCGGTAGCCGTTCCCGAGGAACGCGAGGGCGACAGCCTTGCCGATGCCGCTGCCCGCGCCGGTGACCACAGCGACCTTGTTGTGGGAATTCATGGTTCAGCCTCCGAAACAGTTGCATGGATGGGAGCGTGACTGGCGTCCAGAGCCTAACCAAAGTTTGCGGCGAGCGCCACCGGCGGCGCGCCGGTGATCAGAGCGCGGCGCCGCCCACGTTCCCGCCTTCCATCGCCAGATATTCCTCGATCCTCGGCCGCAGATCGTCCGGGATCGGGATCGCGCGTCTCGAATCCAGTGACATGAACACGATGGTCTGCGTGATCCTCAGGTGCTCGACGTCGTCCTTGCGGCCGCTGATCGAAAGACTGACCGAGGCATTGCCGACCTTGAGCACGCGCAGCTCGTAGCGTACGGTCTCTCCCATCTGCAGCGGCTTGAAGAACTCGGCCTGGATGCTGACCGTGGGCGTGCCGATGCGGCGCTCGCGCATCAGAGCGGCGTGCGAATAGCCGAGGCCGTGCAGGAACCAGTCCTCCTTGGTCGCGTGCGTCATGTCGAAGAACCAAGGGTAGTACACGATCCCCGCGGGATCGCAGTGCGAGAAGCGCACCAGTTGCTCGTGAGCGAATACCTTGTTCACTTGTCGGTCACTTTGATGACGGACCCGCTCACCGAAACACCGGGCACGAAGCAATGCACCGCGAGGCGGTCTGTTGCGCCGCCGACCGGCATTTCAGCTCGGGTCAGAGCCAGCAATCATCCCCGATTTTCAGGACCTCTCTCTGCCTGGGTGGCGGGATTTGGCTTGTCCCGCGCCTCAGTTGTCCGGACGGTCGGAAAGCATGCCGGCGCGTTTGGGCGAGAGCCAGACGACCGGCCGGGCGGGTGGGCCGGGAGCCGGGCCGCCCGGCAGCGCCTGCGTGAGCTTTCCGCCCTCGGGATCGCGCAGCGCAGCCTCGCGCGCTGCGCGGATCGCGGCCGCGCGTTCTGCGGCAGACAGCTGCGGGTTGCCTTCCACCAGCTCGTCGAAGATGCGCAGGAAGTTGCTCAAGCCCCGCTTGTGCGTGTCCGCGTAGCCCTTGAGCAGTCTCGCGCAGTGCGCGATTTCCAGCGCAAGCCCGAGGTCGTCCGCAGCCCGGATCGCCGCCAGCCACCGTTCGATCCGGACCTGTTCATCGTGAAAGCGCGAAGTCCGGCGGCGCACGGGTCTGAGCCACGCCATTGCGCGCATCAGGAGGAAGCCGGATACGCTGTGCGTGTGCAGGCGCAGCCCGACGTTGAACGATTTCCCGCGCCTTTGCGCCCAGGAAAGTAACGGTCGCGCCAGCCGCGGCGGCAGCACGTCGCAGAGTTCTTCGATACCGGGCTTGAGGAACTCGACGACGCGCACCGGCTCGTGCGGCTTGGCTCCAGCTTCCGCGCGCACGCGCTCGAAGCGCGAGCGGCGCGTCTTCAGGTCCGCCACGCGGATCAGGTCCTCGTAACTCATCCACAGCGCGAGGTAGCGTGCGGTCTCGCGGGTCAGCGCGTGGTCGGGTGCGCCGCCCCTCTCGCGCTCAAGCTCCGCGATCGGCCGCAGGCGGTCCAGATAAGCGCCGGCATAGGCCGCATCCAGGTAGTCGGTGAGCCGTGCGACGCCTTCCTGGATGATCCGGTGAGTCGGCGCAGGGAAATCGCGGCGCACGCGGTCCACGCAGTGTTCCACGCTGCGCCGGCTTTGCTCAGGGGCTGCACTGTCGGACTGTCCAGTAGCGCGCGCCCAGCCGGCGGCGAATCCGCGAAGACTCGCCTCGGCACCTTTGTCTGCACGTCGAATCGCCTGCTCACAGGCTTCGCGCGAAAGCGGCAGTACGCCCGAGCCGGCGATCGCGCCGAACAGGACGGCGCTGATCACCGTGCCCGACTGCGCGGTGAGCGCCGCCATGTCGAACATCACGGCGCGGCGGGCCAGCGCCCTGGCTGCCCGGTGGATTCTTTCGTCGTCGAAGCGGCCATCGGTCTTGGCCGCCTTCTCGCCGATCGCATAGATGCGGTGCGTCGAGGCAATCAGCGTGGTGCGATCCGGACTCACGTAGCCGTTCTGCATGGCGCGGGCGGCTTCGAGCAGTTCCGAGGCGACCATGACGTCCACGTTGCCCGGCGAAGGGGTGAGCGCGAGAATCGGCCGCCGTCCCCCGAGCTGCTCATGGCGTACGGGGTAAATCTCGACGTAATAGGTGGTTGCACCGGTGCGCTGGGCCACGCCCGGGATCGATGTGCTCTGTACCGGGAAGCCTTGCGCCGTGGCCGCCTCGACGATCCAGTTCGAAAGCACGCCGCCACCCTCGCCGCCCAGCGCGGCGATCAGCACCGTGATCGGCCTTTCCGGCAATCGCTGTATCACCCCTAAGCCCTCAACCGTTCCGACGAAGGGCAAGGAAAACTTTGAATCTGGTGTTCACGTTTCCAGGGCTTTCTTCCGTGCCCACCGTCTCCTCCGCGGTTCGATCAGGGCTCACGCAGGCTGGAGCCAGCCGATGACCGCGCGGCGAATGCGATCGAGCAGCCGGTCCCACCACGTCGGGTTCTGCACGATCTCGGCGCGAAAGAACGACGGGCACAGCACCGCGGCGTGCGCCACTTCCCCGCACAGCCCGCAGCCCACGCAGCCGTTGTCGACATGGGCGACCGGATCGAGCTTGAGCGGGTCCGCGCTCGGTTTGATGGTGAGCGACGGGCACCCCGACAGCCGGATGCACGAGTGGTCGCCGGTGCAGACATCCTCGTCCACGCCGAAGCGGCTGCGCACGACGCGCTCGCCGCGCTTGAGCCTCTTGGCGATCTGCGGCCGGATGCGGCGCTGGCGTTCGAGCTGGCACTCGGCGTCGGCCACGATCACTTTCAATCCGCGGTAGGACGTGGTCATCGCCTCCAGCAGGACCTTCTTCATCTGCGCGACGCGATAGGTGTAGACGTTGCGTATCCAGCGGATGCCCAGGCCTTGCAACGCTTTCTCGATCGACATGTCCTTGGCCCTGTGCGCGTCCTGGTGCGGGGATGACGGGATGTTCTGTGTTCCGGTGGCCGAGGTGTAGCCGTTCTTCATGATGACCAGCACGCCGTCATCCCGGTTGAACGCGGCGTTGGCCACGCCGGTGGTGAGCCCGTTGTGCCAGAACCCGCCGTCGCCCATGACCGTCACCGTGCGCCGCGCGAACATCGGGTTGACCGCCGAATTCGAGGCCAACCCCAGTCCGTAGCCGAGCACGGTGTTGCCGATGTTGAACGGTGGGAGGGTGGAGAAGGTATG
This sequence comes from Burkholderiales bacterium, assembly GCA_035560005.1. Lineage (NCBI taxonomy): Bacteria > Pseudomonadati > Pseudomonadota > Betaproteobacteria > Burkholderiales > Burkholderiales bacterium. The sequence goes on from DATMAN010000079.1 coordinate 10,874, forward strand.
GCAGCCGATATCCGCGGAAACATGGAACCGGCCGACTTCGCGTTCGGCCAGCTTCATGGCCGAGAACACCGGTCGCTCCGGGCAGCCCACGCAGAAGCCGGGGGGGCGCACCGGAACCGGCGCGCCGAGGATCTGTGCGGCCTTCTTCTTCGGCGCGACGAGCGACGCCAGGATCTGTTCGATACGCTCCGTATCCACTGCGGCGCCTGCCATCGCCTGAATCCAGCGCGCAACGCCGGTCAGCACGACTTCCCCGGTGTACTCGCCCGCCATCGGAAGAAAGTCCTTGCCGTTGACTCGGGTTTGCAGGTCGGCCTTGCGCAGCAGGGTGTGCAGCGCGTCTTCGAGATAGGCGGGCTGTCCCTCCTCGACCATCAGCACCGCGCGCTTGCCCGAGCAGAAGCGAGACACCTCTTCCGGGATCAGCGGGTAGGTGACGTTGAGGCAGTAGATCGGAATCGCCGTGGCGCCGAAGGCGTCGGCCAGCCCAAGCTGCTGCAGCGCCCGCACCACCGCGTTGTACAGGCCGCCCTGGCACACGATCCCGATGTCGCGCTGCTCGCCCCCGAAGAACTCGTTGAGGCGATGCTCGCCGATGAACTTCACCGCTGCCGGCCAGCGCACCTCGATCTTGTGTCTTTCCTGGGCGTAGGTGGCGGGTGGCAGGCAGATTCTGGCGTAATCGAAGTCCGGCTCCTCGATCAGCCGTTTGCGAGAGTAGACCGGCGCCCGATTGGCCTTGGTCACAAACGAGCCGTGCACGTGGCAGGCGCGGATGCGAAGCTCCAGCATGACCGGCGTGCTGGAGGCTTCGGAGAGCTCGAAGCCTTGTTCGACCATGCGCACGATAGTCGGAAGGCTCGGGCGCGGATCGAGCAGCCACATCTGCGACTTCATCGCAAAGGCGTGCGTGCGTTCCTGGATGATGGAGGCGCCTTCGCCGTAATCTTCGCCCAGCACGATGAGGGTGCCGCCGCGCACGCCGGCTGAAGCGAGATTGGACAACGCGTCCGAGGCGACGTTGGTGCCAACGGTGGACTTGAAAGTGACCGCGCCACGCAACGGATAGTTGATCGAGGCGCCGAGCATGGCGGCCGCGCCCGCCTCCGAAGCGTTCGATTCCACGTGCACACCCAGCTCGTCGAGGATGTCGCGCGCGTCGTTGAGCACGTCCATCATGTGCGAGACCGGCGCGCCCTGGTAGCCGCCGACGTACGCCACGCCGGACTGCAGCAGCGCTTTGGTGACCGCGAGAATGCCTTCGCCGTGAAAAGTCTCGCCGTCGCCGAGCTTGAGCAGCCCGACTTCTCTTCTGAAGGATCGTTCCATGCGAATGCCGCGATTACGTAGCTATCGTGACTGCGTCACTGTGATGAACGAACGGATGGTCCGCGCCCGAGTGCGAAGGCTCTTCTGTCAGTTCAACAACGTTTTCGGCAGCCATAGTGCGAGCTCCGGCAAAAGCATCACCGCCGCCAGCATCAGCAATCCGAATACGAGGTAAGGCACTACCGCGCGATAGATATGGGCAATTGTAATCCGCTTTGGCGCCACGCTCTTCATGACGAACAGCAGCATCCCGAAAGGCGGCATCAGCAGTCCCATCTGCATGGCGATCAGGAACAGCACGCCGAACCAGACCGCGTCGAACCCGTAGTGCTGGACCAGCGGCATGAAGAAAGGCAGCGTCAGCAGCATCATGCTCACCTGATCGATGAAGCAGCCGAGCACCAGCAGGATCGCCATCATCCCGATCAGCGCGCCCCAGGGACCGAGACTGCCTTCGCGGATCGCCGACACTACCCCGTCGGTCGCACCGGAAAAGGTGAGCACCTGCGAAAAGGTCGTCGCACCCACGATGATGAACAGGATCACGCCGGAAATCGCTGCCGTCCCGAGCAGCGCCTTCATCAGGCTCTGCAGCGTGATCGAGCGGTACAGCCAAGCGACCAACACCGTCGCGATTGCGCCGATTGCCGCCGATTCGGTCGGAGTAGCCCAGCCCGCGGCCATGGCGGCGATGACGACCACGAAGATCAGCACCAGCGGCGTGACATAAACAGCCAGAGGACGCCAGCGCTCCCAGCCGCTCGAGCGGTCTTCGTCCTCGAAGGTGGGAGCGAGCGCAGGACTCGCGCTGACCCGCACCACGATGTAGATGACGAACGCGGCTGCCAGGACCACGCCCGGCACGATTCCCGCCACCAGGAGATGGGAGATGGAGATGCCCGCCAGGCTGCCGAGCAGCACGGCAAGCGCCGAAGGCGGGATCAGCATGTCCACGGCACCGATCGCCATGATCGGCCCGGTTGCCATGCCGGCGTGATAGCCGCGCCGCAGCATTTCGGGCAAGAGCAGGCTGCCGAGCATGGCGGTGGTGGCGATCGTCGAACCCGATATGGCCGAGAACACGGTCCCCGCCACCACGGCGATGACCGCGAGACGCCCGGGCACGCGGCGGATCAGCCGCGCGATCGCATCGATCGCTTTCATCGCCACACCGGTATGGAACAGCACTTCACCCATCAGGACGAAGAACGGGATCGGAGTCAGCGAGAAGTTGGTGATCGACGCGACACCGTTTCGTACCAGTTGTGCCAGGCCGGCCTCGCCGCCCAGGTAGTGATACGCCCCGGCGAGGTTGACGGCGAAGAACGAGAACGCCGCCGGCAGGCCGATGGCGTAGCCGGTCGCCAGACAGCCGAACAGAACGGCCGCGGCAAGATACCAAGGCATGGCCCGCGTCGAGCTAGAGTCCGGGCCCGCGCGAACTCAGCTCGCCGGCTCCGAACATGCGCCGTGCGAACTCCATGCCGAGCAGCCCGAAGCACAGCGGCACGGGAACGAACAGCCACCACTCCGGGAAGACCAGGGTCTTGATGACCAGCGAGCCGAGCCGGGACGAATCGACAATGACCTTCACGCCATACCAGACGAACACCGCGCATACCGTCAGACCGATCAGATCCGCCACGCGGTCGAGCTGGCGGGCGATCGGCCCGGGCAGCGCCGTCAACAGCATGTCGAGCCGCACATGCTCATTGCGTCGCAGCAGCCACGGCGCCGCCAGAAACGTGGCCAGGGGAAGGCTGTATTCGGAGAGCTCCACCACCCATGGAAAACTGCCCAGCCCGGTATTGCGCGCGACGATGTCGAAGGTCACGAGCAGCGCCATCGCCCCGATGGTCAGGGCCGCGGCCACTCCGCAGCCTTGCATCAGCAGGTCATAGAATCGCTTCACGGCATCCACGGGCCGCACCGGCCGAAAACGCTGGGAACAGGGGCTCGTACCAAGACGCGAAGGCACCCGGACATGAAGACGACAAATGCCGAGATGGTCCGTCGCGGCGCAGATATCGCCACCCGTCGCACCGGAGCCGGGAAGCACTCGCCACGGAATTCTTCGTGTCCCTTTGTGCCTTCGCGGTGAAGCTTACTGCTTGCTTAGTAGAGCACGCAGGCGAGGGCCGTGCTCGGGGCTTTGCCGGATGATGCCCGCCCAGCCGGCTTCGTAGGCTTTGTCCAAAAAAGCCTTCGCGTGCGCGCCGTTCAGCTGAATGGTCTGTATCCCCGCCTCGGCCTGACGCCGGGTCTCGCGCGCCACCTCCGCAGACCAGAAGGAGGCATTCTGACTTTCGATCCATAGCGCCCAGCTGTCGAGCATCTCGCGCTGTGCGGCCGAGAGTCTTTTCCAAGTGTCCAGATTGGCGACGATCGACACTTCGGCGTTGTAGAACCCCGGGTCGACGCGGTATCTGGTCTTCTCGTGCCAGGACAGATCGAAGATGCCCGTGATGGGCCAGCCATAGCCATCCACCACGCCCCGCTCGAGGGCGGTGTAGAGCTCGCCCGGGGCGGTCTGCACGACCTGTGCGCCGAGGGCCTGGAAGAAATCGCGATACACCGGCGTGATGCGCAGCTTCAGCCCGCTCAGGTCCGGCTGGTCGATCTTTTTGTTCAGATACACGTGGAACGGCGTGCCTTCAACCGTGCGCGCGAGGTACACCATGTTGGCCTTCTGTTGCCAGAGGCGGTTGATGTAGTCGTAGGCTCCGTTTCGCCGCTGTTCCGCCATCGGAATCTGCGCGAGCTTCAGCGCGTCGGCTTCGGGCATCAGATTGGTGTAGAAGGCGCCGGTGGTGAGCGCGAGGTCGACCACGCCGCTGCGCACCGCGTTGCCGGTCTCGAAACTCGGGATCGCTTTCGGTCCGCCAAGGAAGCCGATCTGCAGGCTGCCTTTGTGCTCGGCGTTGAACTTCTGGATGAAACCTTCCAGCCTGCGCGTGTATTGCGCGTTCTCGGGAAACGAGCTCACCATTCTCAGGGTGATCTGCTGGGCCGTCGCGGCCTGCGGTGCGAGCAACATCGCAAGCGCCAGTGCCGTTAGGAACTGTCTCAAGATTCTCTCCGTAGAGGGAAAATCCATAAACCCACAAGAGCCAAACACGAAGACACGAAGGCACGAAGAGAAACGAGTATCGAATGCGACAGAAGATCAGGTGAACACGCAGGACAGTCAACCACGTCGCTCGGAAACTCACCCATCGAGCCCCTGATTGCGTTTTCTTCGTGTTCTTCGTGCCTTCGTGTTTCGCTTGTCGCTTTTTCTGCCGACAGGCTTACTGGGGAATGATGGCGAAGGCGTTGACCGGCGCGCCGGTCATGCCGCGCAGGCGCGGGGGATTGAGCACCAGCGCGAACTCCCAGTTCTTGCGAGCGGCGAGCACCTGGGACAATTCCTCAAGGTTCATGTTCTCGACGATGTAGATGCCGTTGTCCGCAATCAGAATGCGGTGCGCCGGAAAGACCGTGCCCTTCTCCGGATAGACCTCGTAGCTCAGCTGGTCGGCGCCGGTCAGGAAGATCTTCTTCGACGCCAGCCAGTTCGCCGCACTCTCGCCCGGGCCAGGCCGCGGGCCCATGTACTTCGCCTTGTCGGTGTCGAAGAACCTGCCGTAGCCGGTGCGGATCAGCACCGAGTCGCCGGCGCGGATCTGCGCGCCCTGGGCCTTGGCCGTGGCTTCCAGGTCGGCCGCGGTGATCTCTTCGCCCGCTGCGAGCGCCTCCACGTTCTTGAAGCGCGCGACGTCGAGCAGCACACCCCGGTTCACCAGCCGCTCTTTCGGGTAGTTCTCGATGCCCAGCTTCAAGAGCCCATTGGGCGCTTCGGCCTGGGCGGCGGGAATCCCGCCGAAGAGCTTGCCGTCGTGCCCGATGTGCCCGATGGCGTCGATGGTGGGTGCGCCGTGCTGGCCGCTGAAGTACATCATGTCGGCGGCGAAGGACAGTTGCGGAATCCACCCGATGGTCTGCTGATGCGTGTTGACGAGCGCGGTTGCGTAAGGCGGGTTGAAGCTGAGCAGCGGCGACTTCTGGTCCCACACGAAATTCAGCTCGACGATCCTCGCCGACTGCAGCGAACGGATCAGATCGCTCTGCGCGCATGCGGCCGGAATGCCGAACGCGAACAAAGCCGCTGCCGCGACGACGAGGCCGCGGATGCTCTGTAAGGTCATCGAAGTCCTCCCCGATCGGTGTCTTGTTCTGCCCGCGTAATATAGCATCCGCGACGCACCGGCCGCGCCCTGGCTGCCGCGCATGGGGTTCGACTTCCTGGACGGTGCCCACGGAGCACGAGTTTGCGTACCGAGCGGTTCATGGTTCCTGTACTTGCGCCGTGTCCTCCGTGGTTCCAAGTGTTCCGCTGGGAGCTTGCCTGCAGTCAGTCCGAGAACTCGCGAAGCAGCCTGCCGGAGCGTCCGGCATCGCGAATCGGCCCCTTCTCGTCGACCACGCGCACGCCATTTACCCAGACACCGTGCAGTCCGACCGGCGGCGTGTCCACCCGGCTCGCGCCGCCCGGCAGATCCCACACCCTGCGTTTTGCGCCGCGACCGACCGTGGCGGGATCGAACAGGATCAGGTCCGCCCACGCGCCGGGCTGCAGGCGGCCGCGATCCTTGATGCGGTAGAGCTGCGCCGGACGGCTGGTCACCAGCCGCACCGCCTGCTCCAGCGTGAGGTCGCCGCGCTCGCGCACCCAGTGACCGAACAGGTGCAGACCAAACCCGGCGTCGCACAGGAAGGCGAGGTGGGCGCCGGCGTCCGACAGGGTGATCTGGGCATGCGGCTGGCGGATCAGGTCGCGCAGCGCGTCTTCGTCGGTGTTGAAGAGCTTGCAGTCCACCATCGCGTCCAGCTCGCCGTCGAGTCCGAAGTCGAGGAACCAGTCGAACGGATCCCTGCTTTGCGCCCGCGCCAGCGCGGCGACGTTCTTTCCCAAGAACGGACGGTGCCGGTCCTGGATGACCTGCGTGATCGTCATGTGCTCCAGGCTGTGATAGGAGAACCGGTTGGGCACAGTCCGGGAGCGCGCTTCTTTCTTCACTGCCTGGCGAAAGCCCGGGTCGCGCAGCACGCGCTGGTAGTGCTCCGAGCCTTCCGCTTCGATCGCTGGCCGCCACGCGAGCAGGGCTTCCAGCGGGTACGGATGGCGCAGCGTGAACTCCATGCCGAGCGGGAAGCAGGTGACGTGGCCCCAGAGCTCGCGGCCTCGGCGGCGCGCGGCGTCGATTTCGCGGAACTCCTCGAACACGCGCTCGGGATCGTTGGGGTCCACGAACAGCGCCGCGATCATCACCGGCCGCCCGGTGCGCTGGGCGATCTTCTCCAGCCACGGTACCGTGGTGATCATGCCCTTGGTGATCTGGAATACCCCCTTGGCGGCTTCGCCCAGCGCACCGGTCAGCTCCAGCATTTCGTGCTCGTCGGCGAGCCGGGAGGGCATCGGCACGCCGTTCTCGCCGTTGTGCTGTTCCAGAGTCGAGGTCGAGAAGCCGACCGCGCCTGCGCGCAGCGCGTCCAGCACGATCCGCTTCATCCGGGCCACTTCGTCCGGCGTGGCGGCACGCCTGGGCGCGTCCTCGCCCATCACGTAGGTTCGCACCGAGGAGTGGCCGACGAAGGAAGCGACGTTCGGCACCGGCCCTTTGCGCTCGAGCAGATTCAGATAGTCCGCGTAGCTCTCGAAGCTCCAGTCGACCCCGGCGCGCAGGGCTTCGAGCGGCATGCCTTCCACGTGGGTGAGGTTGCGCAGGGTAAGGTCGCGGTCGGCTTCGCGACAAGGCGCGATGGTGAAGCCGCAGTTGCCGATCACCACAGTGGTGACGCCCAGCGCGACGGAGGGCGTGGCGAAGGGATCCCAGGTGAGCTGCGCGTCGTAGTGGGTGTGCAGATCGACAATGCCCGGCGCGAGCGCCAGGCCGCCGGCGTCGAGCCGTTCACGCCCCGGCCCTACGTGTTTGCCCAGCGCGGCGATGCGACCGTCCTTGATGCCCAGGGCTCCGGAGCGCGCCGGCGTTCCGGTGCCGTCGATCAACATGGCGTTGTCGATGACCAGATCGTGCATTCTCGAGCCTCCCTTGTGCCGCGTTGCGCCAGGCGGTTCAGCGCGCGAGTTCACAGATCGTACACGTGGACCAGAAGCCAGGTCAGCACGCCCCACATCAGGACGAACAGAAAGCCGCCGACCTTGCTGAAGTCGCTGAAGCGGTAACCCGCGGCGTTCATCACGAGCAGGTTCGTCTGATAACCCATCGGCGTCAGATAGCACAGGTTGCAGCCGAAGAGGACCGCCAGCACGAACGGCTCCCAGTGTGCGCCAAGCTGAAGAGCGGTCTCCCAGGCGAGCGGGGTGCCGATCGCCGCGGCCGCGGTGTTCGAAACGAAGTTGGTCAGCACGCCCATCAACAGCATCAGCAGCGCGAGAAACCAGGCAGTGTCCAGCTGCGCGGCAGTCTGCACCAGATGGTGTGCGAGGAAACTCGTGCCGCCGGTGACTGTCAACGCCTTGCCGAGCGCGAGGCTGGAAGCAATCAGCAGGATGACTTTCGAGCTGAGCGCCGACTTTGCGTCATCCCATTTCAGGCAGCCTGAACCAATCAGCAGCAGCACGCCGGCGAGCGCGGCGAGCGCGATGGGCATCACCTTGAAGGCGGCCAGCAGCACCACTGCCGCAAGGATGCCCAGGACCAGCGGCGCCTTGTTGCTCCTGGGCAGGCTCACCCGCGAGTCGAGCACCAGCCCGGCACGCGCGGACTGGGCCTCGCGGATCTGCTCGTCGGTGCCCTGAACCAGCAGGACGTCACCGGATCGCAGAATCGTGTCGGAAATGTCTTCGCGGCGCCACTGCCCGGTCGCGGCCGAGCGGCGCAGACCGACGACGCTGAGTCCGAAGACCTCGGGGAAGCGGGAGCGACGCAAACTCGTGCCTTCCAGAGTCGAGTCCTCGGTGATGATCAGCTGCGCAAGGAACTGTTCATCGGAGCCTGGCTCGGCTTCCCGGCCTGCCTCTGCTCGTCCTTCGCTCGCGCGGCGCTCTGCTGCGCCTCGCTCGCTGCCCGGACCATGCAGTTCGGCCCCCAGCATCCGGCCGAACTCTTTCAGGTTCTCGGCAGTGTCGCGGACCACGATGCGGTCACCTGCCTGCAGAGTGGCCGAGGGCGAGTGTTTGAGCGTCAAGTGGTCTCCGCGCCTGATTTCCAGGATGCTCAACTTTCCGTTGGTGCGCTCGCGCACTTCACCAACCGGCAGCCCATCCAGCGGGGAACCTTCGGTCACACGCAGCTCGGCGGTGAAGATGAGCTGGGATTGGCTGGGCGTGGGTGATTCGACTTTCCGCAGCAGCAGGGGCGCGACCAGCCACAGGTAGGCGAGCGCAGGGATGGCCGCGATCGCGACAATCGGGTAGAAGTCGAACATCCCGATCTGCCCCAATCCATGTCCGGCGACCATGGATACCACGATCAGATTGGTGGATGTGCCAATGGTGGTGGCCATACCGCCGATGAGGACGGCGAAGTTCATGGGCATCAGCATCTGTGCAGGGGAGCCCCCGGACTTGTCTGCGGCACTCATCAGTAGCGGTATCAGAACCACGACGATCGGCGTGTCGTTGACGAAGCCGCTCGCGAGTGCCGCGCCGACCAATACCGTGAGCAGAGCCACTCGCGGCCGCGACTCCAGGCGGTGGGCGAGCCTGCGCGCGACGGGGTCGAGCGCGCCGGTCGCGACCAAGGCGCGACCCAGAATCATCAGCGCACAGATGGCGATCAGGGCCTGGTGTCCGAAGCCGTAGAAGAACTCGAAGGGCTCAACCGCGCGCCCGTGGTGCTGGTAGGGGAAGAACAGAAACAGCGTCGCGAGCGCACCGAGAATGCCAAGGCTAATCGACTGGATCGGCCAGCGATCCCAGGCCAGCAGCACAAACGCCAACGCCGCCAGGCTGATCACTGCGACGCCGTGCCCGTCTAATCCGGGAATGGCTAGCACGTCAATCACCTCGATCTCCGGTCACTTGCCTCATCGATTCTGCATGTCCCAAGCTCTGCGCGTCATTCCTGCCGCCACCGACCGTGCCAATCCTAGTCGATCCGACCGCATGCGGCACCGGGCCGTTACCGTCCACCGGGAGAAGCGGCTTGTCTTTGCATTCGTGAAGGGCGCTCCGATGACGATATCGATGCGTGCTGCATTGGCACTCGCGCCCGTCCTCTCGTCGGGAGGGCAGTCTCGGCCGAGCCCGGCAGGTTCACCGAGAAGGTCACGGTCGAGCTGATCGATGACATCGAGTTCGACCACGACTTGAGGCTCCGGAACGAAGCAGCGTTCAATTCCCGTTTGACTCTTCCCGGCGCCCTTTGTGGTTCGGCTCTAGATGTCCTCCCAGCGGGAGGAGCGTTCGGAGCGCAAGAGCGCATCGATGACGCGCATGTTGGAGATGGCGTCCTCGATTCCGTAGGGCAGGGCGATCTCGCCACGCACCGCGCGTGCAAACGCTTCGCCCTGCAGCATGTACTGATCGGCGGCGGGGATGACCTCGGTGCGGATCCCCGCGCCGGACAGCGAACATCCGTCGTCGATGAATATCAGCGTCGTTCGCCCTTGGGGCGCATTGAACGGGATCTGGATCTCGACGCGGCGCCTGGACCCGCAGAGCTGAATGCGCTGATAGGGCACGCACTGGGTCGAAACGGTGAACTCCAGCTGACGCCCTTCGCCGAAGTCGACCAACGCGCTCGACAAGCGGTCGGTCTTGAAGACCGGATCGCGATCGATCAGCGCAATCGCGCGCCTGGGCTCCGCCTGGAAGAAAAACCGCCCGGCCATGACGGGATAGCAGCCGATGTCGTAGAGCGCGCCGCCGCCGGCCTCGGCGATGTTGCGGATATTGGCCGGGTCGGTGTTGTGGTACGAGAAAAACACTTGCACCGCTCGCAGCTCGCCGAGTTCCCCTGCGTGAACCAGCTCCGCGGCGCGCAGCCACTGGGGATGGAAGCGCACCATGAAGGCTTCCATCACCAGGATGTTCCTGGGCACCGTGCGCAGAGCCGCCGCTTCCCCTGCGCTCAGCGCGATCGGCTTCTCGCACAGGACATGTTTCCCCGCCCGTGCGGCCTTCAAGGTCCACGGTACGTGCAAGTGATTCGGCAGCGGGTTGTAGATCGCCTCGATCTCCGGGTCGGCAAGCAGCGCCTCGTAAGAACCGTACGCCCTCGGGATTCCCAGTGCATCGGCGGCACTGCGCGCGGCGGCCTCGGACCGTGACGCGATGGCGCGGATCTCGCACCACGGGCTCTTCTTCATGCCCGGCAGGACCCGCTTCATTCCGATCTTTGCGGTGCTCAGCACGCCCCAGACGACGCGTTTCATGATCCGCCTCTCGATTTTGTTCGGCTTCCGGCCAGCCGCCCGCCGCAAACTTCTGGAAACGCGCGGATTTTCCATTTTTTCACCACCCGTCTCCCTTGGGGGTTGGCAAGCGGCATTTTTCGGGCGTATGCTGAGGCTGCGACCGCAAAGTTGTTCAACCCGCCGGGTTTCCCAACCGGCCTGACGACGGAGGTGACGTGCCATGCAAATAATGCCGCACGACGTTGAGCACGAGTTTCCCGAGTTCAAGAACCTGATCCATGAAATGAGAGACCGTGATCAACGCCTCGCCGAGCTGATCGACGAGTACGAGCGTGTGAACGCCGAAATCGTGGACATTGAAGAGAACGACAAGCCGTTTCAGGACTTTGAGTTCGAGAACATGAAGAAACGGCGGCTCAGACTGAAGGACCAGATCTACTTCCTCCTGCGCGGTTACCAGCACTGACTTTCCAACCGCCCCATCGGGGGCGGTGCAAACCGGCGCCCGTCGGCCGCCAATCGCGGCACGGGCGCCGTTTTTGTTTCTCCAACCCCGGATGCAGTGCTTCGTGAAGCAGATCGGAGAACTTGAACCGGACTTCCGGCCACTCTTCACCCGTCACCGCACTTTTTCCATGTCCGCGTAAGCCTGCCTGAGCTTCTGGATGTTGAACCCTGGCTGCCTGGCGGCGTCGAGCACCACCTTCTCCCGCCGCGCCATCAGGTCGATTGCAGCCGGCAGCTTCTCCAGAACATCCGCCGGGATGACGAGCGCGCCGTGCCGGTCGGCGTGCACGACGTCGCCATCGGACACGGCCAGCCCCAACACGTCCACCGGCCTTCCGAACTCGACAACTTGAACCCACCCGTGGCTCGGCGAGAGCTTGGCGGCAAGGCACTGGAATTGCGGATGCATCGCGTCCAGGTCGCGCATCGAACCGTCGGTGATTGCGCCCATGCACCCCAGGCCCCAGTGCACGTGCGTGTTGACTTCTCCCCAGAAAGCACCCAATCCGCGCTGGCTGTCGATGTCCTGCACGACGGCGATCGTCGGCTGCGCCGGGCGCGCGAGGTACTCGTAGTAGGCCAGCAGCTTTTCCCTGCGCACCGGGGCGTCGAAGGGTACCGAGCAGCGGATCGCGGCGGTCCGGGCGAAGCCGATGACGGATGGAAGCTTCGGATTCGCAGCGATCAGCGGGCTGCGTGTGAAGCCGGTGGTGAACCGCCCGCCGCGCGCGATCTCGAGGGCATTGGCGATGGTGGGCGTGTCGAATCGCCGCAGGTGTTCGAACAGATCGACAGGCTGCATGGGATCTCCTCGTGTGGGTCCTTTGGCGTGGAGGTTAGCAGGTTCGAACCAGCCTTCATGGCGAGGCCGGTTCTGGGGCTACGCCGTCCGGGACGGCATGCGCATCCCGCTGGAGGGAGAAGTCGCCCGGGACCTGCCGCAGGGGCTCTTCCCCTGTTGCCGCGGGCGCGTCACGGATGCGTGCTGCGACTTTATCGGCCGAGGAGCTCCGGTATTCTTCGTCCGATCCGGCGGATGCGGGAGGACGAGAAAAGTGGAGTTTCACCGGAGCGCATCGTTCGACCATGTACATCGGCACGTCGCCGGCTACCATGCGGCGTATGTACTGGGCCCGGACGGCGACAACGTGCAGGCCGTGTATCGCGGACCGGCCGTCCGGTCCGCCGATTGCGTGATCGTCCGACCGGACGGATCCGCGCCGGAGGAACTGCGGCCGTGATTCCGCTGTGGCTGAAAATCGGCTACACGCTCTTCGTGTGCTTCCTCGTGCCGATCTACTGGCGTCAGTACGGCTTGTCGAACTTCCTCTGGTTCTCGGATATCGCGCTGCTGATGCTGGTGCCGGCGTTATGGCTGGAGAGCCCGCTGCTGGTCAGCATGATGGCGCTCGCGGTGCTGCTTCCGGAACTCGCGTGGAACGCCGATTACTTCTTCCGGCTCGCGACCGGTCGATCGCTGATCGGGCTTGCCGACTACATGTTCGATCAGCGCATTCCCCGATTCATCCGCGGCCTTTCGTTGTTTCACGTCGTCCTGCCAGCGCTGCTGGTCTGGCTGCTCGACCGGCTGGGCTATGATGGTCGCGCGCTGGTGTGGCAGACCGTGGTCGCCGCGGTGGTCCTGCCGCTGTCCTATTTCCTGAGCAATCCGCGCGAGAACGTCAACTGGGTGTACGGGTTCGGCGGCAAGCCGCAGAGCCGAGTGCCCGCGCCGCTGTTTGTCGCGCTGCTGATGGTGGCCATTCCACTGGCCATTTACCTGCCCACCGATCTGCTTCTGAGCAGCATATTCGGCGCGGCAGGACGTTGAGAGCCTGCCGTCTCGGATCCCGCGCGCTTTCGATGGCCCTACACCGCCCTGCCAAAGCGCAACTCGAGGCCGCGCCGGGTTGGTGCATGGTGAGCGTCCGAGACAACCCGAACGCAGCGTTTCTCTTGTCCTTTCACTGGCAGGCGCGAACGAAGCTCGCCTGGTCCTGCGCGGCATTGAGCAGCAGGCCGATGTCGTTGCCGGCGAGAACCATGCGCATTCCGCGCGCGAGGTATCGTTTCATCAAGTCGCGCGTATATACCCCGCCCAGCGCCGGATACTTGCCGTGTTTGCGGCAGGCGGCGATGAGCGTATCCATCGCCGCGACGATGCGGGCGTCGTCGATCTTTCCCGGGATGCCCATCTCCAGACACAGATCGTTGGTGCCCATCAACAGTGCGTCGATACCGTGCACCGCCGCGATCTTCTCGGCATTTTCGACCGCCTGCGGCGTCTCGATCATGGCCACGATCATCGTCGCCTCGTTCAGCTCGGTCACCACTTCGTTCACCGGCCGGGAAGCGAAGCCGAACTGCGGATAGGCGCCACCGATCGAGCGGTGGCCGAGCGGACGGAACTTGAAGGCGTCGACCATCGCACGAGCCACGTCGGCGGTATCGACGTGGGGAACGACGATCCCCAGCGCCCCGGCGTCGAGGCAGCGGGTGCCCATCGCCAGTTCGCCATGCGGCACGCGCACGAAGGGCGCGATGCCCGCGTCGAGCGCGGCCACACTGATGGCAGAGGCGGTTTCGGTGGAAGTCGCGCCGTGTTCCAGATCGATGAACAGCCAGTCGTATCCCGCGGTCTTCATCAGCCTGGCCACTTCCACGCCGCGCACGCCGCGAATGCCCATGCCGATGGCGATCTCTCCCTTGGCCAGCCGCGCCTTTGCCGCATTGACGATCTGCATTTCCTGTCCTTCCCGTGGGAAAGGCCGCTATTCTACGGACCGCTGCCGTGTTGGTCGCGGCACGCCGTACGCTCGCTGCAATGCCGTCGGGTCGGCACGATGCGGGCGACGGACCCGCAAGCCGGAATGCTGCCGATCGAGGGCGGCTGACCCCGGCCTGCGCAGAGCGGGAGGTGCGACGTGAAGCAGGTCAAGAAACCCAAGCCGCTGGGCGTGTGCAACGTCTGCGGCGCGCTGACCGACCAGGTCGAATTCGTCAATCAACGTTGCAACAAGGTGGTCTACGGTCGGCGCTGCTATGGCCAGTACAAGAGCGAGCTCACCCACGTCTGGGCCGAATGCGAGACCTGCCGGGCGAGCGGGAAGGTCGGCACCCAGCGCTGCGAGGGCTGCGAGGGTTTCGGCTGGAAACTGCTGGCGTGAGGCACGTTCTGGTCTGAAGTCTTCCTTCTCCCCCTTCAATACGACTTCGGCAGGCCGAGCGCCTTCTCCGCGATGTAGCACAGGATGAGGTGCGGGCTGACCGGCGCCAGCCGCGGAATCATCGCTTCGCGCAGGTAACGCTCGACGTGGTACTCCTTCGCGTAACCCATGCCCCCGAGCGTGAGCACGGCCTGTTCGCAGGTGCGAAAGCATGCCTCCGCCGCAAGGTACTTCGCGGCATTGGCCTCGGCCCCGCACGGTGCTCCGCGATCGTAGAGCGCGGCGGCCTTGAAGGTCATCAGGTTCGCGGCTTCCAGTTCCATCCAGCCGCGGGCGAGCGGGTGCTGGATCGCCTGATTCTGCCCGATCGGGCGGTCGAAAACGACTCGCTCGTTTGCGTAAGACACGGCGCGCTTGAGCGCCGCGCGCCCGAGGCCCACCGCCTCGGCGGCGATCAGGATGCGCTCGGGATTGAGCCCGTGCAGCAGGTACTCGAAGCCGCGGCCTTCTTCCCCGATGCGGTCTTCCACGGGCACCGGCAGTTCCTCGATAAAAAGCATGTTCGAGTCCACCGCCTTGCGCCCCATCTTCTCGATTTCGCGCACTTCGACCCGGCCGCGGTCGAGCCCCGTGTAGAACAGCGAAAGACCGTCGGTGGGCTTGGCCGCGGCCGGCGCGGTGCGGGCCAGGATCAGCATGCGATCCGCTACCTGCGCGGTGGAAGTCCAGATCTTGCGCCCGCGCAGCACGTACCGATCGCCTTCGCGCCGCGCCGTCGTCTCGATGGCGGCCGTATCGAGCCCGGCGCTGGGTTCTGTCACCGCGAAGCACGCCTTTTCCTCGCCGCGGATCAGCGGCGGAAGCCAGCGGCGCTTTTGCTCGTCGCGGCCGAACACCACCACCGGGTTCAGGCCGAAGATGTTCATGTGCACAGCGGATGCACCCGAGAAACCCGCGCCCGACTCGCTGACGGTCTGCATCATCAGCGCGGCTTCCGTGATGCCCAGCCCGGCACCGCCGTAGGCCTCCGGCATGGCGATGCCGAGCCAGCCGGCCTGCGCGATCGCGCGGTGAAAATCCGCGGGAAACTCCCCGCTGCGATCATGCTCGAGCCAGTAGCGCTCGCCGAAGCGGTCGCACAGTCTGGCGACCGCGTCCCTGATCGCGAGCTGCTCAGCGGTGAACGAGAAATCCATCGCTGATCCGGCGCGCGGGCTACTCCGCCTCGATCTTCGCGGCGCGCACCAGGCGCCCCCAGTGCTCGATCTCGCTGTGGAGAAAGCGGGCGAAGCTCGCCGCGTCCAGCGCGTCGACCTCGAAGCCGATGTCGGCGAAACGCCGTCTGATCTGCGGCTGCGCCAGGATCGAGAGCATCTCGCGCTCGATTCGGGCAACGATGTCCCCCGGCGTGCCGGCGGGCGCGAACACGCCGTTCCAGGACGTGAGGTCGTAGCCTTTGAGCGTTTCGCCGATCGCCGGCACATCGGGCAGCAGCGCGGAGCGCTGCGCGGTCGTGACGCCGAGAACTTTCAGCTTGCCGGCGCGCACCTGCGGCATCGCGGTGGTGAAGTCGGCCACCATCACCTGCAGGCGTCCGGCCGCGAGATCGAGAATCGCCTGCGGGCTTGCCTTGTAGCCCACGCGGATCAGGTCCAGGTCCGCCATGGCGTTCAGCGTCTCGGCGCCGACCAGGGAGGCGCTGCTCGCCGTCCCGTAGGAGAGCTTGCCCTTGTTGGCCCTGGCGTAGGCGATGAACTCGGCAGTGTTGTCGACGGGCAGGCCGGGCGTGACCACCAGCATGAAAGGCAATGTGCCGACGCGCGCAATCGGCGCGAAGTCCTCGAGCGGACGATAGGGCAGCGTGCGGTACAGGTGCGGGTTGGCCGAGTGCGTGGTGTTGGTGGTCATGAACAGGGTGTAGCCATCGGGCGCGCTCTTGGCGACCAGCGCGGCGGCAATCTGGCCGTTGGCGCCCGCCCTGTTCTCCACAACGACGCTTTGCCCCAGTCGCTGGCCGAGTTCGGATGCGAGCAGTCGGCCGGCCGAGTCGGTGGCGCTGCCCGGAGCGAAGGGAACCACCAGTTTCACGGGCTTCGCAGGGTAGGGCTGCGCGCCGTGGGTACCGCCGCAAGACGCGACCATGCAGGCGCAGAGCAGCACGCGCGCAGCCTGCGCGCACAGGCGTCGGAAGACACGCCACGTCATGGGCCGCTCAGCGACTGACCCGTGCGGGGTTTTCTTCGTAGGGTGGCGAATAGATGACCAGCACCTTGACCGGTTCCTCGCTCACCGCGGTGAACACGTGCGGCACGCCGGGCGGGAAAAAGCAGCATTCGCCCGGTTCCAGCTCGCGGATCTCGCCCGCGACTTGCGCGCGGGCGCGGCCTTCCAGCAGATAGCACACCTGCTCGATTCCGGGATGTGCATGCAGCGCTGCGCCGCGTCCTTTCTCGATCACACCGAGCACGACTTCCAAATTGCGCGCGCCGACGTTGTGCGCGCCGATCAGGCGCCGATTGGTGGTCCCCGAATGGTTGGCCGGATGATAGGGCGGCACGTCCTTCGGCGAGACGAAGTAGCAAAACGGCGGCGAACCGATCATGTTGCCTCCCGTGCAAGTTTCTTTCGGCAAGTGGTGCCTTGCTGGCGGTGACCATCGTACCCGATTGCCGCCCGGCGCCGGAGCAGTCGAAAAAAAAACGGGCGCCGGTCGAAAACCGCGCGCCCGTGAGGTCGAGGCAGCATGCGGCGGCCCACGCCGCGGCACGCCTGTTTGTCAAGAGCCTATGCGGACAGGTCGTACTTCGAGATCGGCAGCTCGGTGATGCGCTTGCCGGTGGCCGCGAAGATGGCGTTGGTCAGCGCCGGGATGAACGGCGGCACACCCGGCTCCCCGATGCCTCCCGGCGGGTAATCGCCGGCCAGCACCTGGTGCACGTGGATCTCGCGCGGCGCATCCATGATGCGAACTACCGGGTAGTCCGGGAAGTTCTTCTGCTCGATCACACCGTTTTTGGCCGTGATCTGGCAGGCCCAGGCCGCGGACATTCCGTAGATGCACGCACCTTCCATCTGCGCCTTCGCCCGATCCGGGTTGACCACAAGGCCGGCGTCGTAGGCCACGTCCACGCGCGGGATGCTGACCTTGCCGTCCTTGGACACCCTGACGTGAACCGCGGTGGCCACGTAAGTGGTGAAGCTGCGGTGCACCGCCAGCCCGATCGCCTCGCGTTCCGGCAGCTTGCGGCCATAGCCGGCCTGCGCCGCGGCCATGCGCAGCACGTTCTTCAGGCGCCACGTCATGATGGGGTACTCGTCGTAGGTCTGGTCGTAGTTCCAGTAATCCGTCGACGAGAGGTCGAGCACGCGGTCCGGCCCGATGAGCTCGAGCAGGTAGTCGTATGGATCGCGCCCCGCCTCGTAGGCCAGCATGTTGGCCACCGTGTTCTGCACGAAGGCGTTGGGGATGTTGTTCACCGAACGCAGCCAGCCGATGCGTACGTGCGCCTTGGCCTTGCCGTTCTCCAGGCGCAGGTTGGGGATCGCGTAGGGCATGTCGATGTAGCCAAGGCTGAACTCGATCTTGTGCCCGTATTCCGGATCGCTCTTCTCGAACGTCGACCAGATGGTCGGGAACACGTTGCGGTGATGCCAGGCGATGCACCTGCCGTTTTCGTCCAGACCGGCCTTGACGTGCTGCGCGCACACCGTGTGGTAGTAGGCATGCTGCAGATCGTCCTCGCGCGTCCAAGTCACCCGCACCGGGGCGCCCATCTGCTTGGACAGCAACGCCGCTTCGGCCGCGAAATCCGGCTTGGACTTGCGCCCGAACGCGCCGCCCAGCAGGGTGACATACGAAGTGACGTTCTTCTCGTCGATGCCCAGCGCACCGGCCACGGTCGAGCGTGCCGCCTGACCATCCTGGCAGGCCGACCAGACTTCGCACTTGCCGTCCTTGTAGTGGGCGATGGCCGCCGGCGGCTCCATCGTCGCATGAGCGTAGTGCGGCACATAGAAGTCGGCTTCGATGACCTTCGACGCGCGGCCCATGGCAGCCACGGCATCGCCTTCCTGGCGCACCACCTTGGCATCGCTGCGCGCGGTCTGGGCCATCTCCTCCTTGAACTTGTCCGAGTTGTAGACCACGTTCGGGCCGTAGTCCCACTCGATCTTGAGCTTCTTGCGGCCCTGTTCCGCGGCCCAGGTGTTCTTGGCCACGATCGCGATGCCGCCCAGCGTGTTGAACACGATCGGCGGCTGGGTCTGCGGCAGCTCGACCACCCTGACCACGCCCGGTACCTTGAGCGCCTCGGAGGCGTCGAAGGACTTGACCTTGCCGTACGTGACCGGACAGTGTTCGACCACAGCGTAGAGCATGCCGGGCAGGCGCTTGTCGATGCCGAAGATCGCGCGACCGGTCACGATGTCCGGACCGTCGATGGTATCGACGGGCTTGCCGATGTAGCGGAAGTTCGCCGGATCCTTGAGCTGAACGTCCTTGACGCTCGGAATCTTCAGGGTGGCGGCGGTGTCGACCAGCTGGCCGTAATCCATGGCCCGGCCGCTGGGCACGTGCACCACGCGGTGGTTCACCGCCTTGCACTCGGCCGCCTTCACGCCCATCTTGATCGCCGCGGCCTGCTCGAGCATGGTGCGTGTGACCGCGCCGAACTCGCGCATGCGCTGCAGGTTGTGACGGATCGACCGCGAACCGTCGGTGTACTGGTTGCCGTATTTCTTGGAGTCGCCTTCGGCCTGCACGACACGCACGCGGCTCCAATCGGCTTCCAGCTCGTCGGCCACGATCTGCGGAATGCCGGTGCGAATGCCCTGGCCCATTTCCGAGCGGTGGCAGACGACCGTGACGATGCCTTTCTTGTCGATGGCGACGAACACGTTGGGCATGAACGCGCCCTGCGGCAGCTCCACGCCCTCGGCCGCCTGCGCGGCGCCAATGCCGGAGAACGGATGCGACTTGCCCAATGGCGACAAGTGCAGTCCGACCACGAAACCGCCGGCGGCCGCTCCCTTCAGGAAGTCGCGGCGGGTGACGCTATGGCTGTAGTTCTCGATCCAGTGTCTCATGGTCACACCCCCGCTGCGTCTTTGATCGCCGCGCGAATGCGGTTGTACGTGCCGCAGCGGCAGATGTTGCCCTGCATCGCGGCATCGATTTCCGCATCGGTCGGCTTCGGATTCGACTTCAGGAACGCGGCGGCCTGCATGATCTGCCCGGCCTGGCAGTAACCGCACTGCGCGACGTTGTGCTTGAGCCAGGCCTTCTGCACCGGGTGGTCGCCGTTCTTGCTCAGCCCCTCGATCGTCGTCACCGGTTCCTTGACCGCGCTGACCGGCACCACGCACGACCGAACTGCCTGCCCGCCGACGTGGACGGTACAGGCGCCGCATGCCGCGATGCCGCAGCCGAACTTGGTGCCGGTCAGACCGAGGGTGTCCCGGAGTACCCAGAGCAGGGGCATCTCCGGGGGCACGTCCACGCTGTGGGACCTGCCGTTGATCTTCAACGAGATTGCCATCGTGCTTCTCCCGAGTTATTGATGAAACGCACTCCGCGTGCTGCGGGCGGAGCACATGCCATTGCCCACTTGTTCTTGTGATTGGGCTACTTGCGTTGCGAAGACAGAACTGTCGCGAATCCGCCCACGAAGTGTGCGCAACCTTCGCGACCCGAATGCGCTCCGCGGTCCTCCCAGAGGCGCGCGGCATCGGGCTGCAAATGTAGCCACGACGCCGGCCGCCGCGATCGCGGCGGCAGCGTGCCTCGAATACCACTTCGTCAGAGAGATAGCGACTGCAGCTTCGCGCGCCAAGATGCTCGCGCAGTCTGCGGCAACGCATTGGCTCTGCGCGCGGACTTGGACAACACCCGGGCAACCGGCACGAAGGCGAAGCGAAGAAGATGGGCCGAACTCGCGCTGCCAACTGCGAGAGAGATTCCGGCGGGTGTCCTCCTCCAGGGCACGGGCCTGGCAGCCCGTACTTCATGCCGGATTGCGGGATGCGTTCTGTGCGGCCTCCACCCCTTTACGAGTGGAGCCAAAGTATCACTTTGGTTCGCGCTTGACCAGCCTGAGAAGGCTCGTGGCAACGGGCGGCGCTTGCTGCGTCGCGGAAGCGCGCTGCTACTCGTTGTTGAGTTGGTCGATTCTGTCGCGGATGATTTGCGCGATGCGCAGCACGACCTCCTCGGAGTCGGGGCGCGCCGTGAGGATGGTGGCGACGACCTTGTGTGCCCCCAAGTCCATTCCGTAGATCATGCTGTTGGGGCCATCGTCCGGGAGCCGGTCGAACTCCTTGATTCCATAGACCCGGATGTAGATCTGGCAGGCGTGATCGCCGACCAGGCGGTCCTCGTGGCGCGCGCCGCCTCCGGTGTCCAAGCCAGTGCTGTACTCCAGACGCCAGTCGCTCCTGCTCTTGCCCGGCGCGTTCCAGCCGCCTTCGCGCCGGGTGTGCCAGTAACGCAACTGCGGAAGCGTGCCGGCGAGCTGCGCCAGATCCCGATCCACCGCCTCGAGGAAGCGAACCTTGAGGTCGTCCGCGCCGTCGTTGGCGCCCGCCACGGGCGCGAGCCAGAGCAGGCCGGCCAGCGCGGCCGATATGCTGAAGAACAAAGCTTTATGCTTCATGTCAGTTTGCTTTCCCCGCGCGGCAAATCGCATTGGCTCGTGCAGACAAGTTGAGCAAGATCCGCGCCGTGCCGCGCACCAGCGGCAGTCCGGCCCACAGTGCGTCGAATGAAATCCGCGCCGTGCCATGCCCAGCACCGGCGCATTCGAGCGCCTTGCTCAGCGATCGCATACCGCGCCCAGAAGCTGATCGCCGACTGAACCGGGCCCCTGCTGGGAGAATTCCAGCTTGTCGTCGTCGTAGGTCTCGGCGCGAAGCACCACGCCCTGCCCGCCGGGCAGCGAATGCAAGGCGTACTGCTTGAGGGCAACAGCCCGTCGGTCGCAGTCGAAGACCATGAGCTGCGTGCGTGACCCATAGTGCTCCAGCCCCCGACCATGCCCGCCGGTCACCAATACCCAAGCAGACTGGACAGCCTGCGCCGGACCGAGGCTCGTGCGGTCGATGAGATAGACCGCCGATTCCGTCTCGGTGACCGGCTCCCATTCGGCAGCGAGGCTGCGGCCGCAGAGCGTTGCGCTGGCGAGCGCGGCGAGCGCCACGAAACCCAGGACCGTTGCCTTCATCGCGTTACTCCAGTTGGTTGCATCCGTGCAGAGTCGGGGTGCGCCCACCGCCTCATCGGCGCGCAATCGCTTCGGCCGCATTGTGCCATGGGCGCTCTGCGCAACGGATGCTCATCGCAGAGCCGGTGCTACGATGTGCGCGATGGCTGCGTGCTGCGCTGGAAACCCTGGAAAGAATTCCTGGCCGCCTTGGCGGGGGGAAGCGCAAGGCAGCGGCGTTCGCAGCTGGACAAGCCCAAGAACCACCATGAACCGGATTACGACGATTGAATGCGCGCCCCGCCCGGGCCGACGGCTGTTCTTGGCGGTGGGGCTGCTGCTGGCGAGCGCGGTTGCCCATGCCGCCGAACCGTTCGCGCTCGGCGGCCATCTGCTCGGAGAACGCTTCGAGCGCGTGCTCGACGATCCCGCTTTCGACTGCGACAGCGCCTCCGCCTGCTTCCTTTACGCCGCCTGCGTCTACCGGGGCGACCGGCCCCGTGCGCTCGCGGATATCCCGCTCGAAGATTTCATGCTGTACTTCACGGGCGAGCGTCTAGCCGGGGCTTCGGGCAGTTTCGAGACCGGGTACTTCGACGCAGTTCTGCACGCGCTCGAAAGCCGGTATGGCCCGGCGCTGGCGGAGTCTGCGAACGGGTCGAATACGGTGCTGGTCTGGCGCCAGCGCAACCAACTGCTGCGGCTGGAACGCCATGCCCGACCAGGCCGGTCCTCGGTCATCCTCGCCGAACGCAATTTCCTGAGCGAGTTGCTCGGCGACTGATGCGGTGATTCAGACCGATTCCGCCCCTTCGCCCTCCAACTGGGAGAAACGCACGGGCAGGATCTCTCGGGTGGCGAGCTTTCCCTCGGCGCTCTTTTCCACCAGCATGAGCTGCTGACTTTCGGGCAGCCCGGCGGGGAGGACCATGCGGCCGCCCGGCCTGAGCTGATGAATCAACATCGGAGGAATCAGGTCCGGTGCCGCGGTGACGATGATCTTGTCGAACGGCGCCTGCTCGGGCCAGCCGTGATAACCGTTGCCGATCTTCAGCTCGATATTGCGGTAACCGGCACGCCTGAGCCGGCGAGCGGCCTGCTCCGCGAGCGGCTCGATGATCTCGATGCTGTAGATCCGGCTGACCAGTTGGGCGAGGATCGCGGCCTGATAGCCCAGACCGGTTCCGATCTCCAGCACCCGGTCTTCCTTGCGCGGTGCCAGCAGGTCGGTCATCAGCGCCACGATGAAGGGCTGCGAAATCGTCTTCTCGAATCCGATCGGCAGCGGTCGGTTGAGATAGGCGTACGGCTGCAGCTCGACGGGCACGAATTGGTGCCGCGGCACCTTCCCCATGGCCTCCATGACCCTGGGGTCGAGGTTGTACTTGCCGATGCGCTCTCCCACCAATACCACGTGGGTCGCGATCTCCACCACCATCTGCTGGCGCATCGCGGCGAACTGCTGCTCGGTCATGGCGGCACCGACTCTGAACTTCCGGACGCGCTCTATCCTACGCCGCTTGCTCGCAGTCCGGAACGCGCACTTCGGCAAAGAAGGTCGGGCGTCGTGCCGCCACTGCCAGGTGCTCCGGAGGAATCGTTCCGGGAGCCGGCGCAAGTCAGCGCTGTTGCCTCGCGGGTTGGATCATGGCCGCTTGGCGGGACATGGGAACGCCTGCTTGAGCGCCGCTTCCAGCAGGGTCCCGGCGTTCCAGTTCAGTTTCTCGGTGTTCTTCTCCAGGTATTGGACGAAGACGATGGCAAGCGCGACTTTCTTGATCTCCCTGGGGATGCAGAGGCGGCCATAGACCTCGTCGAGCTTCTCCTCGCGGTGGTGAAAGGCGTGCCACGTGTCGCCCACATGCCGACCGGCGACGAAGCCCTCGATGAATCCCCTGCAGATTCCGCGCTCGAAGTCGTGCACCGATTCATCGGTCGCGGCCTTGCAGGCCGCCAGCAGTTCCTTGCCGGTGAAACCGCCGCGGAACCATTCCTCGGCGCCCAAGGCGCACGGCGCCACCAGGAGCAGGGTGCAGGCAACGTAGCGTGCGAGGTCTTTCATGCTGCTGTTCAAATCGCCGTCGAGGTGGGTCCGTGCAGGGCGTTACGGTCGCGTCGCGAACAGCCTGGGCGGGTCAGTGACGCGTGGGGCGGGAAAGCACCGCCGGCAGCCGCCGTTGCGTGCCGGTCCGGGGCGGGCGCCCACGCGCCTTGCCGGCGTAGCGCGTCAGCCGCGCCCTTGCCTGCCCCGCTCCGCGTCCTGGCCGGCATTTCACCCCCCCTTGCTCCCCGACGCACCTCCGGGACCGCCCGGCAAGCGCAATTTGCGGATTCTATGCTTCCCTGCCTCCGCCGCATAAGGCGGCCGCAGCCAAGGAAGTCCTTGAAGGGCGTGATGGCCGTGCTATAGAAATAAGGACTACCAGCCCCAGACGACGGAGGATGCCATGGACACGGTGCGCAAAGCCGATTACTTCTCGATGGAGGTTCCGAACAAGCCGGGCGAGGGCGCGCGCTGCCTGAAGGCCCTGAAGGAGGCGGGCGTGAACCTGCTCGCCTTCACCGGGTTCCCCGCGGGAAGGAAAGCGCAGATCGATTTCATCCCCGAGGATGCGGCGGCGCTCAAGGCCGCGGCGAAGAAGAACAAGTGGCGCCTCTCGGCGCGCAAGACGGTGTTTCTCGTGCAGGGCGACGACCGGCTGGGCGCGATCCATGACGTGGTCGCCAGGCTGGCCGAGAAGAAGATCGGGATCACCGCGCTCGACGCGGTGAGCGCCGGGGCAGGCCGCTATGGCGCGATGTTCTGGGTCAAGCCGGCCGACGTCAACAAGGCGGCCAAGGCGCTCGGCATCTGACTGCGCCGCGGCTGTCAGCCAGCCCTCTTCAGCATCGCAGCGAACCCGGCGGCGGACGCGTCCCTGCGAGCCGTCTCGGGAAGGCGCTTGGCGCGGTGATCGGCTTCATGCGCGTTGCGCCTTCCTCGCCACAAACCGACCGCCGCCCAGCTTTCCTTCGGAGAACAGGCCGACGAAGAACGCATAGGTGCGGTCCCATTTGCGGTAGTGCTCCACTCCATACCTGCGCACGGTCTCGGATTGCAGACCCCGATACATCGCCAGGCGCTGCTTGAGGACCTCGGTCCAGAGTTCGCTCAGGTCCTCGCGGTGTTCGAGCCGGCAGCCGCGGCCTTCCAGCAGCGCGGCGTAACCGTCCAGGGTCTCGAGGACCGGGAAGGTCATTTCCCGCTTCAGGCGTTCCATTTCGGTGGCGGTGAGCCGGTCGCGTCGCAGGATGTCGGTGAAGGCGACCACTCCGCCGGGTTTCAGCACCCGCGCGCACTCGGCGACGAGCCTCGCCTTGTCGGGCACGTGGCACCACGCTTCCTGGCCGACGACAACATCGAAGGTCTCGTCCGCGAAGGGCATGTGCTGCGCATCGCCGTGCCGGAACGACACGAGACCGTCCAGGCCCACCATCCTCGTCAAGCGCTGCGCCGCGAGATGGCGGCTCTCGGTGAAGTCCAGCCCCACGACTCTGCAGCCGATGCGGTGCGCGAGGTAGCGCGCCGGTCCGCCCAGTCCGCTGCACACATCCAGTACCAGGTGGTGCGGCCCGATCCCCGCCCTTGCGGCGAGGACGTCGTTGGCTTCGATGCCGCCGAAATGATCCTGATCGTGATCCTTCAGCACCTCTTCCGTCAGGCCTTCGAGCGACAGGCCGCGGCCGCGCAGCGTGTTGAGGATCTGCTCCTCGTTGATCGGGTGCGCGTCATAGAAGGCGACCACCGGGTCGCGCGAGCCTGCGCGGCCTGGTTGCGCTTCTGTGCTCATTGAGGCTCAGGCGCCAAACCCGTCCGCCACGCGCACGTCGAGCAGCGACGGTTTCCGCGACGCGATGGCCGAGCGCAGCGCAGGCACCACTTCGGCGGGCTCGACGAGTCTTCGGGCGGGAACGCCCATGGACTGCGCGAGCGCGACGAAGTCGATCGCGGGATCGCGCAGGTCCATGCCGATGAAGCGGTCGGTCTTGCGAAACGAGACCAGCCGCTCCTTGAGTATCCGGTAACTGCTGTTGTTGAGGATGAGATAAGTGATCGGGCGCTCGAGGTGGGCGGCGGTCCACAGCGCCTGGATGCTGTACATCGCGCTGCCGTCGCCGACCAGGGCGACGACCGGACGTTCGGGAAGGGCCAGACTGACCCCGACGGCGCCGGCCAGCGCGAACCCGATGCCGCCCGATGCGAGGCCGAAGTAGCACTTCGGGTCGCCAATGCGCAGATACGTCGGCAGCGAGAAAGCGGAGGACAGGCCCTCTTCCACCAGCACCGTTTCCTCGGGCAGCGTGTCCGACACGGTCATCATCAGCCAGCGTGGATCGATCGGGGTGGTGCCCGCGAGGCTGTGCACGTCTTCGCAGGCTTTCGCGCGCTTTGCGCTCCAATTGGTCTTTTCGGCTTCGGCGAGCCGCCGCGCCGCCCGTTCCTTCTGCACCGGGGATGCCCTGCGTTCGAGCACGGGCAGCAGCGCGCGCAACGTTTCGCGCACGTCGGCACGGATCGCCATCTCCGCCGGGTGATTCTTGCCCAGTTCCCAGTCGCGCTCGGAGACGTGAATGACCGGCAGCCCTTCGGGCAGCGCGTCGACCGGGTTGTGCACCGACATGCGCAGCAGGTCGGCACCGAGGCAGATCAGCAGGTCGTGCGGTTGCAGCAAGCTGCGCACTTGCGGCTGGCTGCGCGTGAGCCAGCCTGCGAACGCACGGTGCGCGGAGGGGAACGAAGCGCCGTAGGGCACCGTCTCCTGCCACACTGGAGCGCCCAGCATTTCGGCAAGCTGTGCCGCCTCCTCGAACGCGTCGCGCCGGGACAGTTCGTGTCCGGCGATGATGACCGGATTGCGCGCGGCGAGCACTCGCCCGGCCAGCTTTTCCAGGGTCGCGTCGCCGGGTCGAACGTCCGCCGCCACCCGGGTCGGGCGGCCGAGATCGAGCGCGCGCTGCGCGTCGAGCACGTCGCCCGGCAGGCTCAGAAACACCGGGCCAGTCGGCGGGGTCAGCGCCACTTTCGCGGCGCGGCGCACGATGCGCGGCAGATCTTCCACGCGCGTGCACTCCACGGCCCACTTCACCAAGGGCTGCGCGATCGGAACCAGTGGATCGTACAGCATGGGCTCCATCAACCCGTGGCCCTGCTCCTGCTGCCCCGCGGTCAGCAGCACCGGCGATCCGAAGAACCGGGCGTTGTAGAGCGCGCCCATCGCATTGCCCAGCCCCGGGGCGACATGCACGTTGGCGGCGGCCAGGCGACCCGACGCGCGGCCGTAGCCGTCGGCCATCGCCACGACGACGGCCTCCTGCAGTCCCAGCACGTAGCGGATGTCGGACTGCGCGCCGAGCGCCTCCATGATGGCGAGCTCGGTCGTCCCCGGATTGCCGAACAGATACTCGATCCCCTCGGAGGCCAGCAGTTGAAGGAACGCGCTGCGGCCCGAGATCGAAACGTTTTGTTGCGCAGCCCTGTCCATTGGATCGTCCGGTCTTGTCTCCTGGTTGGAAAAACGCCCGCCACGCGTGGCGCTCGCCGGCACTTGGTCGCTTGTAATCTTAGCGTGCCGGCGCATCGGGACCGCCACTGCCTGCGCCGGCAGGTCGCCGGTGCTGGCACGTCACCTCAATCTTGCCCCGCATTTCGGGCAGACCGTCGGGCTCATGAAGTCGGCCCGCGTGGGTCCCAACCCGCCGCACTTGTAGTCGGTGACGGTCTGGTAGGGCAAGGTCCCGCATTCCGGGCATCGGTACAGGCCGTTCAGTGCGCGCACGATCCGCACCGCGGTGAACGTGCACAGCACGGCGGCCGCGACCAGAAGCGCCCAAGTCAACTCGTCGCCCGCTCCGGCGGACCTCAAGATCAACACCGCGGCACAGGCCACCAGCACCGAGGCCGCGATCCACGGCCGGTTGGCAACCCACACCGCCGCACGGCGCGACTCGAAACTCTTCAGCGGTGGAAACAGCGTGCCGGATCCCATTTGGCCAATCGTACGCCAATGGACTTGGCGGGTGCGCGCGGCCGTTCCCTGCAACAGAATGGCAAGCCCTTGGCGTCGAGAAGGAGTAAGCTGTCGCTCGCGAGGCGCCCGGACCGTCCGCTCTCGATGAAAAAATCCAGGGCAAGCAAGCTCGCCCCATCGCCGACTCGCCCGCCTCGCCGAGGCCCTGCCAGTCGCGGCCCCCGTTTTGCCGACACCGATGTGCTCGCGCGCATGCTGGCGCTGACTTCCGACTGGTACTGGGAGCAGGACCGGAACTACCGATTCACCTTTCTCGCGGCCACCGGCGAGTCCGGCCTGCAGCACGTCGTGAACACCGCGCTGGGCAAGACGCGCCGCGAGATCGGCGGCGCCCGTACGCCGGAGCAGGTGTGGCGCGCGCACGAGGCGATCCTCGAGCGTCACGAGCCGTTCCGGGAGTTCGAGTTCGAAGCTGACGACGGATACGGCCGCTGGCGCTGGATCTCGGTGAGCGGGGAACCGGTGTTCTCGGCCAAAGGCCGGTTTCTCGGTTACCGCGGCATCGCACGCGAGATTACCAGCCGGAAGCTTTCCGAGGAGCAGGCGCGGGAAGCCGAGATCGCCCTGGCCCAGGCGGGCGCCGCGATCTTCTCCCACGATCTGGAGGGAAAGATCCTGAGCTGGAGTCGCGGCGCCGAGCAACTGCTCGGATACTCGGTGGACGAGATGATCGGCAGGAACGCGCTCGAGGTTCTGAGCCCGGAGCGGGACCGGCCGGAGTTCCCCGAAATCCTGCATCGCATCCGCACCGCTGCGTCGCGCAGCTCCGAGCGCACCTTTGTCAGGAAGACCGGCGAGGAACTCGACGTCGAGGTCTGGGCTTATCCCTTTCTCGATCGCGAGGGCGTGCGCCGCGGCCAGGTGGTGATCGCGCGCGACATCTCGGCGAAGAAGAGGGCCGAGCGTGCACTCGCCGAGGCCGAAGCCCGGTTTCACAGTGTCGTCGAACTGGCGCCCGATGCGATCCTGGTGCACGACAACGGCAGGATCGAGTACGCGAACCGCGCCGCCGCGATGTTGTTCGCGGCGCCGAACCCGACCGACTTGATCGGGCGCGATTTCTACGAGTTCATCCACGAAGCGGATCGCGAAACGGTGCGCAGCCGCGTCAGCCACGCCCTGCGCGGCGGCGCAATCCCGGGCTATCCGATGCGGCGTATCGTGGCGATGAACGGCGAACTGCGCGTCGCCGAAGTCGGCGGCGCCGCGATCCAGCAGGGCGGGCGCCGGATGATCCTGGTCGTCGCGCGCGAAGCCACCGAACGCCACCTCGCCGAGCGGCGCTTGCGCGAAAGCGAGGAACGCTATCGCGCGCTGTTCGACGTCGCTTCCGATGCGATCGTGGTGTTCGACCTCGAGCGCAAACGCTTCGTCGACGCCAACGCGAATGCCGAGAGACTGTTCGGGATGTCGCGCGAGGAGTTGCTGCGCACCGACCCCGTGAAGCTCAGCCCGCAGCGGCAGCCCGACGGCTCGCTGTCGGCCGAGCGCGCGTTCGATTACCTCGGCGAGGCGCTGAAAGGCGCGAAACCGGTCTTCGAGTGGACCCATCTGCATGCGTCCGGCCGCGAGATCTATTGCGAGATCCGCCTGGTGCGCATGCCTCCGTTCGACCGTCGGCTGATCCGCGGCAGCATCGTGGACATCACCGACAAGGTCATGGCGCGCCGCGCGCTGGAGGAAAAGGAGAGCCAGCTGCGCTACCTCGCCACGCACGACGCGCTGACCGGCCTGGCCAATCGGACGCTGCTCAACGAGCGTTTCCGGCGCGCCCTGGAGCGCGCGGAACGCTACAAGACCCAGGTCGGCGTCCTGTTCCTGGATCTGGACCGCTTCAAGAACATCAACGACACGCTGGGTCACTACACCGGCGATCGCGTGCTGGAGGTGGTCGGCGAGCTGCTGCGTGCGTGCGTGCGCACGCCCGACACCGTGGCGCGCCATGGCGGCGACGAGTTCGTCGTGCTGGTCGAGGAGATGAGCGATCGCGAGGACGCCGAGCGGGTGGCGCGACGCATCATGCAGGCGCTGGCGGGAACATTGGTGGTCGACGGCCGGGAGACCTTCCTGCGCGCGAGCATCGGCATCGCGATCTTTCCGCATCACGGCCGCGATGCGGATGCGCTGATCCGTGCGGCCGACGAGGCGATGTACCTGGCCAAGCAGGCCGGGCGCAACAACTATCAGTTCTACGATCCCAGCATCTCGGTGCGCACCACGGAGCGCGTCCGGCTCGAAGGCGAGTTGCGCCGCGGGCTCATGCGCCAGGAATTGCGTCTGCACTATCAACCCAAGGTGCGCATGCGCGACGGGCGCGTCAGCGGTTTCGAGGCGCTGCTGCGCTGGGAACGGCCCGGTTTCGGACTGGTGTCGCCGGCCCAGTTCATCGCGCTGGCGGAGGAGA
This sequence comes from Burkholderiales bacterium, assembly GCA_035560005.1. Lineage (NCBI taxonomy): Bacteria > Pseudomonadati > Pseudomonadota > Betaproteobacteria > Burkholderiales > Burkholderiales bacterium. The sequence goes on from DATMAN010000079.1 coordinate 40,908, forward strand.
CCGGGCTGATCGTCGAGATGGGTTACTGGGCGCTGCGCGAGGCGGTCCACCAGCTGCGCACCTGGCTGGACGAGGGTGTCGAAGTCCGGCCGGTGGCGATCAACTTCTCGCCCAGGGAATTTCTCGACCCCAACTTGGTGCGGCGCGTGCGCGAGATCCTCACCGAAGCGCGCATCGAGCCACGGCTGCTGCAACTGGAAGTCACGGAGAACGTCACCATGGAGAACGAGAGCCGCTCGCGCAGCGTCATGCGCGAGCTGGTGGAGCTGGGTGTGAGCATCGCCATGGACGACTTCGGCACCGGCTACTCCTCGCTTGCCAACATCATGAAGTTCCCGATCTCCACGCTGAAGATCGATCGTTCTTTCGTCAGCGGCATTCCCGAACACGCCGACGCGGTCGCGGTGACCCAGGCGGTGATGGCGATGGGCAAGTCGCTCGGCTTGGAGGTGGTCGCGGAAGGCGTCGAGTCGAAAGAACAGGTGGACTTCCTGCTGTCGATCGGTTGCGAGACCGCGCAGGGCTACTACTTCAGCGCGCCGCTGCCCGCGGAGCAGGCGATACAACTGCTGCTCAATGGCGTGAAACCGGGCCAGCACCCCTCCGGCGCCGGTCTTTAGCGGCGCGCCCAGGCCTGCCAGCCGAAGGCGATCACCCAGAAGACGACCAGCGCCGCCAGGTTCTTCGGACCATGGTTGCGGCGGAACAGATTCCAGTCCCAGGTCCACAGCGGCTCGCTGCGGAAGCGCGCGCCGGGCACAAAGCGGCCGACCGCGGCGCAGTAAGCCTCGTACTCCGCGCCCAGCACGCCGCGCAGCAGCGCTTCTTCGCGCTTCACCCTGTTCACCATGTACAGGTAATAGACGACGGCGAACGCGGCGAGCAGCCACCAGGCCCCCAGCGCGAGCAGCGGGCCGAGCACGATGAGCAAGCGCCCGAGGTACATCGGGTTGCGCACCACGGCATAGGGACCCCGGCAGCACAAGCGCTGGTTCTTGTCCAGCGTGGCGAAACACCACAACTGGATCATCTCGCCGAGCATCGATACGGCGAATCCCGCCGGCATGAACGCCGGTTTCATCAGCGGGATGATCGCGAGACCGACCGCGACGAAGATCGGCACGCGCACTCTGACCAGCAGCTTGCGCAGGCCGGGGTGATTGAACAACGAGTGAATGGCTTCGAGCATGGCGGGTGTACGGTTGGAGCAGCCGCGGCAAGCGCGGAGCTTACTTCAGGCGCGGCAATCCCAGATAGCCGCGCAGGATCCAGAAACGGCGCCAGCGGTTCATCCGGGCCAGCACTGCGGCGCGCGCCTCACCCAGGGACTCAGGCTGGCTGCCGGCCCAGTGCTTGTACACTCCGGAGAGATCGAACAGCTCGATGAGCCGGCGCAGGCGGCGCGGCAGCCAGGCGGTGCCCACGTGCGACTGGAAGTCGATCAGCAGCGGGCGCCCCTCGTGGTCGACCAGGATGTTGCGCGCGTTGCGCACGTCGAGGTGCACGATCCCGCGGGTATGCACCTCCTGCAACAGGCGTTCGAGCGCGGCGTAGAACTCCGCGGGCAGTCCGCCGCCTCCCGGCCGTGCGATCGATGTTCCCCGGACATAACGGTAGGCGAGCGCATGCCGGTCGAGCCGGAAAGCGCCTTGCGGGACTCCGCGCACGCCAGCCACACGACGCAGGCCGCGCAACTCTCGAGCGGTCAGCAGGCGGCCGATCGTCTCGCGGACCAGGAAGTGGCGCGGCCGGAAATCCTTGACGACCCAGACTTCGCCGTCCTTGCGAAACAGATACAGGATGGCGTTGGCCCAGCGGCCCCGGTTCAGGACTTCTTCGCGTCGCTGCGTGAATTCGGCGCGGGTAAACGGTTTGGTCGATTTCAAGAGACAACCCCGTCCATTCGCAACGGGCGAGGCGGATGACCGGCGGATCGCCCGGACTCGAGGCGGCCCACATTATTGCACGAGGTTCGAGCCGATCCCGCAGCGGGTATAGAATTCGCGCTGCCCGAGAAGACCGAAAGCGATGACGCGAACCGCGCACGACACGCTGCTCTTCGACCTGGGAGCGGTGCTGGTCGACTGGAATCCGCGGTACCTCTACCGCGAGTATTTCGGCGGCGATGTTGCCGCGATGGAGCGGTTTCTGTCGGAGGTGTGCTCGCCGGAGTGGATCCGGTCCATGGACGCGGGCAAACCGGTGCAACAGGCGATCGCGGAGCGCAGCCGTCGCTATCCCGCCTATGCCGGCCTGATCGCGCTGTGGGCAACCCACTGGGAGACCATGCTGCGCGGCGCACTCGACGAGACGGTCGATATCCTGGGCGAGCTGCGCGCGCGCGGTGCTCGGCTGTTCGCGCTGACCAACTGGTCGGCGGAAAACTTTCCCATCGCGTTTCGCCGCTTCGACTTCTTGCGCTGGTTCGAGGACATCGTCGTATCGGGCGAGGTCGGGGTGGTCAAGCCGGACCCGCGCATCTATCGGCTGGCGATCGAGCGCTGCCGTCTCAATCCTCCGCGCACGGTATTCATCGACGACAGCGCCGAGAACGTGGCCGGCGGCAGACGGGCGGGTCTGCACGCCCTGCATTTCCTCGGGCCGGCGCAACTGCGCTCGGACCTGCAATCCCTGGGATTGCTGTAACGATCCACGCACCCGGACCGCACCTGGGCATGAAGCGCGAATGGCTCCTTGGAGCGCTGGCCGGGTTCCTGGCTGCTGCGGCCAGCGCGTCGTCGTCGGCACAGGGTTCGGCCGAAGAGTCCGGCCGCTATGTCGGGGACTTCTTCCCCTATGAGGAATTCGCCGGACTGGCGGCCGAGCGCATCGTGGAGCGCGACGCGATAATTGGCGGGGGTTTGACGTGATAATTGGGGTGGTGGAAATCTTGCAGACAATGCAAGAGTATAGCAGCGGCTGAAAGGATCGGATGGCAGGCTGCGGTGCTGCGGCGCAGCGAGCGGCGGGCTATAAGGCCTTGTAGACCGAGATCAATTGATCGCGCAACTGCGCGCGTGTGATCGC
>DATMAN010000080.1 GCA_035560005.1 Burkholderiales bacterium
GATTCCTCTTCTACTTGCTGGGAACGCTCAACCTGAACAACTGGCGTGCAGGTTCAGGCCAGCCACTGCTGAATCAGGACATCCTCAATCGCATCCCCACTGCGGTTCCCGAACCAGCCGAACAACGCGCCATCGCCCACATCCTCGGCACGCTGGACGACAAGATCGAGCTGAACCGGCGGATGAGCGAGACGCTGGAGGCGATGGCGCGGGCGCTGTTCAAGGCATGGTTCGTGGACTTCGAGCCCGTGCGCGCCAAGACGGAGGGCCGCTGGCGCCGCGGCGAGTCCCTCCCCGGCCTCCCCGCCCACCTCTACGACCTCTTCCCCGACCGCCTCGTGAATTCCGAACTCGGCGAGATTCCGGAGGGGTGGGGGGTGGGGACGCTCGGCGACGTTGCGGATCATCCGCGCCGGGGCGTGCAACCGAACAGTATCGAGCCGGATACGCCGTACATCGCTTTGGAGCACATGCCGAAGCGGTGCATCGCACTCTACGATTGGGGCGTCGCAGACGGCCTCGAAAGCAACAAGTTCGAGTTCAAGAAAGGCGAAATCCTCTTCGGAAAGCTCCGCCCGTACTTCCATAAGGTCGGCGTCGCGCCAGTGGATGGCGTGTGCTCAACGGATATCGTCGTGGTAGCTCCGAAGAGTGCGGTGTGGCGTGGTTTCGTGCTCGGCCATGTGTCGAGTGTGGCGTTCGTCGAGCACACGAACGCGGGCTCGACCGGAACGAAAATGCCGCGGACCAGTTGGGCCGAGATGGCGCGCTACACGATCGCGCTGCCACCGCAGGCTGTTGCGCGCGCTTTCACGGAAAGGTTGCAGCCGTCCATTGACCGCATCATTGCGGGCATTCACGAATCCCGCACCCTGGCCGCCCTGCGCGGCGCGCTGCTGCCGAAGCTGATCTCCGGCGAGCTGCGGGTGAAGGATGCGGAGAACTTCATCGGGAGGGTGGTCTGATGGCCGACATTGCACTTACCCAAGCGGAAGCCGATGCGTTGATTGCGATGGAAAAGCATCGTGCAACAAACGATCGGTACGACTTTCCGAGGGAAGGTGAGTCGCTGACCGTACCGCTCCAGTCACCTGACAAGCGAGAACATTTCCTGCTCGACCTGAGTCGCGGTCGCATCGATCTGCTGAAGGTCAAAATGCAGAATCGCGGCCGCCAGGTCATTGTGCTGGTGCGGCTGGATCTGGCCGGCCCCCCACATCGCAACCCAGACGACACCGAGGTTCCGGCACCGCACCTTCACCTTTACCGCGAGGGTTACGGCGACAAGTGGGCGATGGCCGTGCCTCCTGGCCTATTCCGGGATACACGCGATGTATGGCAAACGCTCGAAGACTTTCTGCGGTATTGCAACGTCGCGCAGCCGCCGCACATCGAACGGGACTTGTTCACATGATCCAAGACATCCAGCGGTTGCTTGACACCTATCACGCCTGGCTAAAGGACAAGACCGCGTTACGTCAGGTCGATGATTGGGTGGAGATCACGACGCCCTACCTCGACCGTCACAATGACTACGTGCAGATTTACGCCAAGAGAGCCAACGGCGGTTATGTACTCACCGACGACGGGTACACGATCCAAGACTTGGAACAAAGCGGCTGCAAGCTGGAAAGTCAGAAACGCCAAGAGCTGCTCCGCATGACTTTGAATGGTTTTGGTGTCCGGCTGGAAGATAAGGCATTACAGGTCCACGCATCGCCGGAGAATTTCGCGCTGCGAAAGCACAACCTTCTTCAAGCGATTCTGGCCGTCAACGACATGTTCTATCTAGCGCAACCGACTGTCGCCAGTCTGTTCTATGAGGACGTGGTTGCATGGCTTGATCTGCACGAGATCCGCTACACGCCGAAGGTCAAGTTCACGGGGAAGACGGGTTACGATCATTTGTTCGATTTTGTCATTCCGAAATCGCGACGACAACCTGAGCGCATCATTCAGACGATCAATCGGCCTAACCGTGATACTGCACAGTCTGTAGTGCTGGCTTGGATCGACACGAAAGAAGTACGCCCGCCCGACTCGCGCGCCTACGCATTGCTCAACGACGGGGAACAACCTGTTCCACAAGGGGTGGTCGACGCACTGAGAAACTACGAAGTGAAACCCATTGCCTGGAGCCAGCGCGACAACGTGCGAGAGGAGCTCGCAGCGTGAGAAGTAGCACCTTCACCGAATCCGTCGTCGAGGGAGCCGCCCTCGGCTGGCTGGAAGCCGCCGGCTGGCAGGTGGTCCACGGGCCGGACATATCGCCTGGCGGCGATACCCTCACCCTGCCCCTCTCCCAGAGGGAGAGGGAAAGCTACGGCGAGGTGGTGCTGTCCGAGCGGCTGCGCGATGCGCTCGCACGGCTCAATCCGGAACTTCCGCCCGGGGCGCTGGAGGACGCGTTCCGCAAGCTCACGCGCCCCGAGGGCGCGGACCTGATGCAGCGCAACCGCGCGCTGCACCGGCTCCTGGTGGACGGCGTGACCGTCGAGTACCGAACCGCGGACGGCACCATCCGCGGGGCGCAGGCGCGGGTGATTGACTTCGACGATGCTCACAACAACGACTGGCTGGCGGTCAACCAGTTTGCTGTCGTCGAGAGCCGCCACAGCCGTCGCCCAGACTTGGTGCTGTTCGTCAATGGGTTGCCGCTCGCGGTCATCGAGCTCAAGAACCCGGCGGACGAGGACGCGACCATCTGGACGGCGTTTCAGCAGCTCCAGACCTACCAGGCCGAGATCCCCTCGCTGTTCGCGCCGAATGCGGTGCTGGTCGTCTCCGACGGCGTCGAGGCGCGGGTCGGCGCGCTGGGCGCCGGGCGGGAGTGGTTCAAGCCCTGGCGGACGATCGCCGGCGACACGCTCGCGCCCGACGCGATGCCGCAGTTGCAGGTGGTCATCGAGGGGCTTTTCGCCAAGCGGCGCTTCCTCGATCTGGTGCGGGACTTCGTGGTTTTCGAGGACGAAGGCGGGGGCCGCCTGGCCAAGAAGATGGCGGGCTACCACCAGTTCCACGCCGTGCAGGTGGCGGTGGCGGAAACGCTGCGGGCGGCGCAGTTGCAGCGCGGCTACCATCAGGCACAGGCGGAACAAGGGCGCTACGAGGCCGGCCGCAAACCCGGCGGCAAGCCTGGCGACCGGCGCATCGGCGTGGTCTGGCACACGCAGGGCTCCGGCAAGAGCCTGACGATGGTCTTTTACGCCGGCCGCATCGTCCGTGAACCGGCGATGGAAAACCCGACGGTGGTCGTGCTCACCGACCGCAACGACCTCGACGACCAGCT
>DATMAN010000081.1 GCA_035560005.1 Burkholderiales bacterium
ACAGGCGACGAAGATCGGTTTCCGGCGCCCGCTTCGATAGGTACAGCATCTCGATTCCGACGACGCGACCCTGCTCGTCGTAATCCACGATGATCCCCGGCGAGATTTCCTCCGAGCGGCTCGCTTGTGCGTCGCTCAGGGGGAGATACAGCGCATCGGCCTGCCGGTCCACTTTCAGCTTCATGGAGTAGTCCTCCTTCGGTCGAAGAACGCCGTCACGACGACGGGCGGCGTTCTCCTGACGTTAACGATCACACGTAACACACGATGACCGAACTCCGGGATTTGAGCAAGGCGATGCTCCAATTCCGGATCCACCGAGTCGGGCTCGACCGCGTCCGGCGCGGTCAAGGTCCGTTCCATCCAAGCAAGTTCGATCCGGCGCTTAGCGAGCGCATCCCGCGCGTGTTCCGTCAACGTGTAGTCCACCTGGCGCTCACTCGGCGAGTGGAATGACCTTCAGGCTCTCGATGCCGCGATCGTCCACGATCTTGACTGCGATCCGCCTATGTTCGCCCGGCTCGAAGGGCAGCGACACCGTGCCGCGATAGGCTTCGATCAGGTCCTCGTCGATCTCGGCCTTGAGGTTTTTCGCCAGCCGCGCCCAGCCTTCCTTTTCGCCGGCCATCGGGAAGAAGACCTGGCGCGGATAGAGGCTGCGGCCGTCGTAGTCGGTGTCGAGCAGCCAGACGGCGATCTTGTCCTCGCCGCCCGATTCGATCCCGCCGGTCTTGGTGTTGTAGTAGTCGAAGCCATGCACCGACACGCGATACTTGCCCTTGTCCTCGCCCTTGGCAACGCGCTCGATGCGCACGTCCGGCTGACCGATCAGCCAGAACGATTCGTTGCTGGCGCGCTTTTTCTTGAGATCCTCGGTCAGCAAATCCGCGTTCATCTGCGCCTTGAGCAGCGTCACGCCCGGCCAGTTGGTCTCGTCGATGTCGCGCGCGGCTTCCGGGTCGAACTGGAACGCGGCGAAGACGATGAGCTTGGGCTTGGGCACGAGCGTCTGCGCCTCCTCGATCGCCTGCGCGACCTGACGGCTCTCCAGCGGCGCGTGCTCGGGACCGAAAGACACCACGATGCGCTGCGCCGAGTACGCCGCGCCCTTCTCGCGTATCCGGTCCGCGCCGTCGTCGTTCGGCCGTGTCTCACCATCCGCGTGCAGCCAGCGGCAGCCGGGCAGGGGCTCCAGCCGGGCGAAGCGGATGTACTGCCCGGCCTTGCCGCGAATCCCGGCGCGCAGGAGTTCGTCGCGCCATTCGCCCTGGCGCAGGGTTTCGCCGGAGCGGGCGATGGAGGCATCGGCGGCCTGCGGCGCGCCTTCGAGCAGTTCTTCCACCGATTTCACCGCCGGCGCGGGCACCGCCTCCACCGTGAAAGGGCCGGATACGCGCGTCTTCTTGTTGTCCACGAACGGCTGGTCGTAGAGCGTCTCCTGCGGCGCGTGGCGGGCGATCGCCGCATCGATCTGATCGCGCGTCATGCCCTCGCGGATGTCTGGGTTGTTGGCGATGGACTTGAGCGTCACATGCGGCACGGTCTTGTACTTGAAGCCGGAGCCGACGCCCTCTTCGGGGTGCGCCAGTTCGTAATAGTCGAAGACGGCCGTCATGAGCCGCTGGCGGGCCAGGGTGAGCGCCACGCGCGAAGTGTCGCAGGTGATCCAGCGCCGGCCCCATTGCTCGGCGACGTAGGCGGTGGTGCCGCTGCCGCAGGTCGGGTCGAACACCAGGTCGCCAGGGTCAGTGGTCATAAGAAGACAACGCTTCACTACTTCGATTGCAGTCTGGACGGCGTAGATCGCATTCATCTCGCCACGTGTGTCGGTCCAGAGGTTTGTCAGTTCCGTTACCGGATAATCCTCGAAGTACATGATTTGGTAGATCGAGTCGCCAAGCGGGATCAGTCGATCGGCGATAATTACCTTCTTCATTCCGTCCGCGTTGGTCCTCCAACTGGAGCCGGCCTTTGGCCTAAACGTCTGACCATTGAAATCGAACGGGTACACGCAAGATGGCGTCAACCCTGCAGCCGTAAGCTTAGTCGGGGCAAATAGCCGCCAGCCTTCGGGAAGATGATCGATGCGATCCATCTCCTCTCCCGTGAGTCGCCGCCGCTCGCCTCCTGGCAACTCGACCCATGCGTAGCCACTCACCCCTTCGCGACCAAGACGCTTCGTTGCTAATAGCTTGCGGAACTTGGCCCTTCCCTCCACCCGCGAGTACCACAGCAGGTAATCAGACACTGCTCCCAAGCCCGCTGAGCCAAGGGGATTCGTCTTCTTGAAGGTAATGAGGCTAACAAAACAACCAGAACCGAAAACTTCATCTATCAACTCCCGCACGTGATGAACATTCTCATCGCTGATCTGCACAAAGATGCTGCCGCTCTCGGTCAGGAGTTCCCGCGCCAGCAGCAGCCGGTCGCGCAGGTAGGTGAGGTAAGAGTGGATGCCCAGCTCCCAGGTGTCGCGGAAGGCTTTGATCTGCTCCGGCTCGGCGGTCAGGTCCTCGTCCTTTCCGTCCTTCACGTCGCGCTTGTTGACGAAGGGCTGGAAGTTGGAGCCGTACTTGATGCCGTAGGGCGGGTCGATGTAGATCATCTGCACCTTGCCCGCCATGCCCTCTTTTTCCAGTAGCGAGTTGATCACCAGCAGCGAGTCGCCCGCGATCAGGCGGTTCGACCAGCCGTGCTTGTGCTGGTAGAACTCGATGGCGTTCCGCAGGGGTTCCTTGCGCTCCTCCTCGAACAGCGACCCCTGCACCGGCTGGCCATTGCCGTTCTTTTTCCTGACCGCCTCTATGATGGTGCGCGGGTCGATGCGCTCGTGGACGTGCAGGGACACGGTGGGCACTTCGAATGAGGTGTGCTCGGCCTTGCCGGCCCAGACGAGCTGCGGGTCGAGGTGCGGGTCGTAGGCGTAGGTCTTTTTCTTCTGCCCGGCGTCGGGATCGGTGTCCGGCGTGACCAGCCCGACGGGCGGATTGTTGAGCCGCTCGGCGCCCTTGTGCTCGTAGGTTTCGATCGGGCGCTTGCCGTTGGCCTTCGCGCGGGTTGCGCGCGGCGCGGCGGGCTTCCTGCCACGCGCGGCTTTCTTCTTCATCGCCATCAGGCCCTCCTCCCCTTCTTCGTCGCGGATTCATGCGCCGGCGGCTGACGGTCCTCGGCGAACAGTGCGCCCTGCTCGGGGATCACGATGCCGTTGCGGCCGCACCAGTCCCGGATCAGCACCTCCACCATGTTGGCGATGGAACGGTGCTCGCGCTCGGCGGCGGCGCGCAGCGCCTCCTTCAGCGCCGGTTCGATGCGGAAGGTGAGCGTGCTGGTCTTGCCGGTGGCCATGAGTGCCCTCGTTGCAGCGGTTGTACTGCGAAGTTACTGCAATATACAGTATCATCCCGTAACGTCCAATGGCGCGCCCCCTTTTACGGCAAGGAGGGACAGCATGGCCCGGCGCTACTCGACGCGGGACTTCTTCCGGCAGATGCCGAATGCGCTGCTCGCGGCGTGGCCGGAGGCGGCATGAGTGGCTTCAATTCGCTTACGGCGGCGCTAGAGGGCTGGTTCGACAAGCTGCTCCGCGACTTCCCAAAGGACTTGCAGAAACGCATTGAGCGGGATTTCTTTCCGATGCCCTGGGATAACCTCTCGCCGGCCCAGCGGCGTAGCGTGGCGCAACGGTGGGACTACCAGTCCGACCCCGCCACCGAGCAGGATCGGCAATTTTGGTGCGATTTATTTGTGCGCAAGGATGCCATCGAAAAACAGATTGCGGAATGGAAAGCGGTTGCTACGCCAACAGCCAGTGATCTCGCGCAGCCAGAAGCCGGTCTCGCCAAGTTGCGGCGGTAAGTCGCCGTCATGGAACGAAAGAAACAAGATGCGCGGGGCGGATTATCTGAATCCTCGGAGCAGGAGGCCAGATTCAGCGCCCGCCTCGGGCAAGGCTGATTACATTCCCTATCCGAAAGCACTCAGGCTGCTTTCTGATCGGCTGAACGCCACACCGGAGGAAATCGCCGCCTGGGTCTGGATGGGGCCTAACGAAGGCGGCCTCGCTGCCTACCTGAATGCCAACGAGTTGGAACCCCCGCCGAGATTCTATTTCGATCATTACATGGGCGAAGATTACCTCGCGCCCCTGATGGCTTGCTGGTTTCTGGCGGATGATGTTTCCAAGTTCCAGCCTACCGATCGTTTCATCACCGGGAAGGCATTGATTGAACGCTGGAGCAAACAGCCAGGCATTCAGCCTGAAGCCTTTATCCGAGCAAAGCTAGCCGAATCACGGCTCCTGGATATCCACCCCACCTTTGGCGGAACGCGGGGAAGTTTATCTGACGACGAATCATTTCCGCCGCTCGAAACTGGATTGTTTGCGCTCTCTCATGTGGAGGAGATCGAGGCGGCAGATTTTGTGACAGCTCAAGGTGACGGCAGCATCAAGGAAAAAGCAACTTCCTCCGAGATTGGCTCACCTGAATGGCGAAGTCAAAACGCCCGGAAGGCAGCAAACACGAGGCACGATCAACCCGGTGGCAGCCGCGACAAGCAGCGACGAATACGTGAGATATGGGCAACCGGGAAATATTCGTCCCGTGATCGCTGCGCGGAAGAAGAATGCGCGGCGCTGGGAATGTCCTATTCCGCTGCCCGTAGAGCCCTGCGAAACACTCCCGACCCGTGACCGCTTAGCCGCTGCTACGCAGAGGCTAACCGCTGCCCTGCACCGCGTATTCGCAGCAGCAAGTAGTGCGATAACAATCCGTAACCATGTTCAGCACACGCCTAAGGAGGCGCAACATGGTTACGAGAATCCTCAGACTTCCGACAGTCAAAGCCCGCACGGGCCTTTCCCGAAGCACGATCTATCTTCGCGTTTCCGACGGAACGTTCCCCAAGCCAGTCAGCCTAGGCGGGCGCGCCGTGGGCTGGGTGGAAGCGGAGATCCAGCAATGGCTAGAACAGCAGATTGAAGCCAGCCGCAAAGCTGCGGCGTGAGGGTGCGGCAATGCACGAAGCCATCGACCAATTCCGCGCCGCGATCCATAGCGCCGGACTGAATCCGCCGGACCGGATCGAAGCGGACGGTAAGCTCCGACGATTCGCCACCAACGGAAGACGCGGCGATGATTCCGGCTGGTACGTGCTCCATGGCGACGGTATTCCGGCGGGGGCATTCGGCGACTGGCGCACCGGATTGTCGGAGACTTGGCGCGCTGACATCGGGCGCGCGCTGACCCCGGCAGAGCGAGCCGTGCAGCAAGCGCGCATCGAGCAGGCGCGGCGCGAGGCGGAGGAGCAGCGCGAGCGCGACGCGCGCGAGGCGGCAGCGCGCGCAGCGGCGATCTGGCGCGCAGCGCAGCCTGCACCTCACAAGCACCCATACCTTCGCGCGCGCGGTATCCGCACGAACGGCGCGCGCCTCTACCGGGGCGATCTCACCATCGGCGGAATGTCGTGCGACGGTGCGCTGATCGTCGCACTGCGTGACGCCGAGGACGAAATCCAGACCCTGGAGTTCATCGCCGCCGGCGGCGAAAAGCGGTTCCTCGCCGGCGGCCGCACCGCTGGCGCATACGCTGCGCTCGGCGCACCGGGCGATGAGATCGTGATATGCGAGGGTTGGGCGACCGGCGCAGCGATCCACGAGGCGACTGGTCATGCCGTGCGCTGCGCCATGAGCGCCGGCAACCTGCGCGCGGTCGCCGAGGCGATGCGCGCACGCGCACCGCGCGCGCGGATCATCATCGCCGGCGACCATGACGCCTCGGGCACCGGCCAACGCGCGGCCGAGGATGCGGCCCGGGCGGTGGGCGGATATGTCGCGATCCCCGAGCGCCCTGGCGCCGACTGGTGCGACGTGTACCGCGATGACGGCGCCGAGGCGGTGCGGCGCGGCATCGAGGCGGCGGGCGAGCCGGCACCCTCGACCACATCTGCGGCGGACAGTGAGCACGGCGTGCTCACGCGCTGCGCTGCTGACATCACGGCTCGCCCGGTGCGGTGGCTATGGCCCGGGCGGATCGCCCGCGGCAAGGTGACGCTGCTCGCCGGCAACCCGGGGCTGGGCAAGTCGCAGATATGCGCGAGTCTCTCCGCCATCGTCTCGACGGGCGGACTGTGGCCGGTGGACCGCGCCCGGTGCGAGCGCGGATCGGTGCTGATCGTCTCCGCCGAGGATGACCCCGAAGACACGATCCGCCCGCGCCTGGATGCCGCCGGAGCCGATCTGCGGCGGGTGCATATCCTCGACGCGGTGGCCGAGCGGGCGCCCGATGGCACGATCCGCCGGCGCGGTCTGGTGCTCACGCGGGACATCGAGCGCCTCGACCGGGCACTCGCAGAGCTGGGGGATGTCGCGCTGGTGGTGGTGGACCCTATCACCGCATACATGGGCGACATTGACACCCACCGCACTGCCGACGTGCGGGCGGCGCTGGCACGGCTGGTCGATCTCGCCGCCCGTCGGGGAGCGGCTATCGTTGCGGTATCTCACCTGCGCAAGTCTGTAGCTGGCGACGCGATGATGCAGGTGACCGGCAGTCTGGCATTCGTCGCCGCGGCCCGGGCCGCGTACATCGTGGCGCGCGACCCGGTGGACGATACCCGGCGACTCCTGGTGCAGGCGAAGAACAACCTGGGCGATGACCGCACCGGCTACGCCTACCGCATCGAGCCAACGACTGTCGGCGGGATTACCACGTCCAGGATCGTCTGGGCGCCTGAGCGCGTTACGCTCACGGCCGACGAGGCGCTGGCGCCGGCCCAAGCGGCCGAGGAACGGTCGGCGGTCGAAGATGCGACCGAGTTCCTGCGCGATCTGCTCGCTGATCGACCGCTATCGTCGCGGCAGGTACGCGCGGAGGCCGAAGGGGCAGGCCATTCGTGGGCGGCCGTGCGTCGCGCACAGAAACGACTCGGCGTCAAGGTGACCAAGGCCGGTATGCGTGACGGCTGGGAATGGCGGCTACCGCCGAAGGTGCTCACCCCGCCCGAAGACGCTCAAGGAAAAATGTTGAACACGTTCGGCGAAGTTGAGCATCTTCGTCGGCCTCCGGGCGAGGCGGAGGCATTCTGATGGACGCGCCCGACCTTCTGAATCTATTGGTGGACCTGGGCTTCCGCATCTGGGTGGAGAGCGACCGGCTTATGATCGCACCCCGCGATCGGCTGACGGACGAGCTACGGAGCCTGATCCGCGCTCACCGAGGAGAGATCCTTGCCGCCCTCGGTGCGCCCGCGATGATCCCGCCCGACCGCGCCGAGGCCCTGCGTGAAGCCTACGAGGAACGCGCAGCGATCATGGAATACGACGGCAGCCTGACCCGCGGCGATGCCGAGCGGGGTGCCTGGGCGCTCGTGTCGAAACGCCATCGGCTGCATTGAGAGAGAGGAACATGGGCCGAAAGAGTCAGCAAAATTGCCGTCGCATCGGCAACATTGCGGCCCTCGCAAGAGCGTTAATTCGCCAAATGATTACGGGAAAATCCAGTGGGTGGCCCCGGTAGCGGCAACCGCTGTTACTACGGCGCGAAGTCCACCACCGACGACTACCGCAGGCTTGACGTGCGGCGTTGCGCGCGCGAGGGAATGCTCAGGCCCGGCTATTGGGGCGGCTGGCAGTGGATCCGCAACGGCGAAGTGGTGGTGGCGTCAATCCAGATGCGCGCGGAAGCGGACCGCGTGATTCTCATGTACCGGCATCGCAGCGGTGGCGGGGAATGGAAGGACGAGGAGTATCCCGTGCGCATCGTGCGAACGCCGTGCAACCTTGGCGGATCGCGTCCGTGGTTCATCTGTCCCGCGGTCGGCTGCGGAAGGCGCGTGGCGATCCTCTACGGCGGCGGTATCTTCGCCTGCCGGCACTGCTACCGGCTCGCCTACGCAAGCACTCGCGAGGACGCAGGCGACCGCGCGATGCAGCGCGCAGACCGCATCAGGGCGCGCCTTGGATGGAGGGCCGGTATCCTCAACGGCCACGGCGACAAGCCGAAATGGATGCGCTGGCGGACGTTCTACCGACTGATCGAGGAACACGATCGGCTGGTTAACCGCTCCATGCACGCGATTGCGCTCAAATTCGGCTTTCTCGACCGCGCGCTACCGGAGTAACGACCGGATTCCGACGCGTTTCCGCCCCGGCATATTTGGTAAACGTTTGGTAAGCACGCGACAGCTGCCGGAAATGCAGAATAACTGTCTGAAATTACTGGCGTCCCCACGGGGATTCGAACCCCGGTTACCGCCGTGAAAGGGCGATGTCCTAGGCCTCTAGACGATGGGGACTTGAAGGCGAGCTTCAGGTCTTGGTGGTGGAGGTAACCGGGATCGAACCGGTGACCTCTTGCATGCCATGCAAGCGCTCTCCCAGCTGAGCTATACCCCCACGCAAGGCCGCGAATTATAACGAAATCCGCGCGTCCGGGCGACCGCTTCAGTCGGTCGCGAGATGGTGCGCCAGGCGCGCGAGCACGACTTCGCGCCCGAGCAGCTCCAGCACGGCGTCAAGCGACGGCGTCTGGGTGCGGCCGGTGACCAGAAGCCGCACCGGCATCGCGAGTTCCGGCATCGTCAGGCCGGTCGCCTTGAGCACCGACGAGATCGCCGCGCCGATGGACTTTCTGTCCCACGGCGTTTGCGCAAGGCGCGCTTGCAGCATCTTGAGGGCCGGACGCGTCTTCTCGCTCACCATCTCGGCCACGCCCGCCGCCGAAGGCGCGACGTACCGGTAAAAAAACCGCGCCTCGTCGGCGAGCTGCACCAGCGTCGCCGCCCGGCTCTTCACCAGCGCCACCACGCGTTCCAGCGGCGGGCCGCCGGAGAGTTCCTCGCCGAGAAACGGCGCGACGAGCGCGGCGAGCCGTGCATCGTCGGTGCGCCGGATGTACTGCTGGTTGATCCAGAGCGCCTTTTCCGGGTTGAACTGCGCCGGCGAGCGGCTGACGTGCGCGAGGTCGAACCAGGCGACGAACTGCTCGATGCCGAAGATCTCGTCGTCGCCGTGCGACCAGCCCAGGCGCGCAAGAGCATTGACGAGCGCCTCCGGGAGGTAACCTTCCTCGCGGTACTGCGTCACGCTCACCGCGCCGTGGCGCTTGGAAAGCCGCTCGCCGTCGGCGCCGAGGATCATCGGCACGTGGGCGAACTCCGGCAGTCTTGCGCCGAGGGCGCGGAAGATGTGGATCTGGCGCGGGGTGTTGTTCACGTGGTCGTCGCCGCGGATGACGTGGGTGATGTCCATGTCGAGGTCGTCCACGACCACGCCGAAGTTGTAGGTCGGAATGCCGTCGGCCCGCAGCAGCACGAGGTCGTCCAGCTCCGCGTTCGGGAACTCGATCGGCCCCTTGACGAGGTCATTCCAGCCGACCGTGCCCTCCTCCGGCGTGCGAAAGCGGATCACCGGCGGCCGGTCGGCGGGCGGCGCGAGCCCGAGCGCCCTCGCGCGCTCCGGGCGCCAGCGGCCATCGTAGCGCGGCTTGAGTCCCTTCTCGGCCTGCTCCCTGCGCAGCGCCTCCAGCTCCTCCTTCGTCATCCAGCAGCGGTAGGCGTGCCCGGCGGCGATCAGGTTCTCGGCGACCTCGCGATAGCGCGCAAGACGCTGCATCTGGAAGAACGGGCCTTCGTCCCATGTGATGCCGAGCCATTGCAGGCTCTCCAGAATCGCCGCCACCGACTGCTGCGTCGAGCGCTCGGTATCGGTGTCTTCGATGCGCAGGATGAATTTTCCGCCGTGGCGGCGCGCGTACGCCCACGAAAAGAGCGCGGTGCGCGCGCCGCCGATGTGCAGATAGCCCGTCGGGCTCGGAGCAAAGCGGGTGCGAACGGTCATCGGTGCTAGGATTTTCGCATGCGCCGAGCGGATCAGCCGCACGCGATGCCGGGCTACCGGCTGCCCGAATACGAGTACCGCACGCCGCCCGAACTTGCGCGCGGCGCGGCGGGCGAATATCCGGTGATCGTCGTCGGCGCGGGGCTCGCCGGGCTGACGGCGGCGCTCGAACTCGGCAGCCGCGGCGTGCACACGGTGCTCCTCGACGAGGACAACACCGTCGGCGCGCAGGGGCTTTCCTCGCGCGGCATCTGTTACGCGAAGCGCTCGCTGGAAATCCTCGACCGCTTCGGCGTCGCCGAGCGCATCCGCGCCAAGGGCGTCACCTGGAACGAGGGCGAGGTTTACCGCGGCGGCAAGCTCCTGTATCGCTTCAACCTGCAGCCGGAGAAGGACCAGAAATTCCCGGCCTTCGTGAACCTGCAGCAGTTCTACGTCGAGCAGTACATGGTCGAGGCGCTCGAGCGCATGCCCGGCGTGGACCTGCGCTGGAGGAACCGGGTCACCGACGTGCGTCAGGACGCGCGCGGGGTCGAAGTCGCCGTGCGCACGCCCGAAGGCCATTACCGGGCGCGCGCGCGGTACCTGCTTGCCTGCGACGGCGCGCACGGCGTGGTGCGCAGAAAACTTCGCGCGCGCGATGCGGTGCACGCACTGATGGAAGACTACTGGTGCATCGCCGACGTGCGCTTTGCGCGGCGCGAACCGGCGGTGAGGAAGGCCTACCTCGACGATCCGGCGAACGCGGGCGGCGCGATCTGGTATCACCAGATGGCCGACGGGGTCTGGCGCACCGACTGGCAGATCTCGCAGTACGCGGACCCGGAGGCCGAGGCGGCGCCGGAGCGCGCAAAGCGGCGGCTGCGAAAGCTCCTCGGACCGCAGACGAAGTTCGAGATCGTCTGGGTCGGCCCCTGGCGTTTTCGCAAACGGTATCTGGAGACGCTCGTGCACGGCCGGGTGTTCTTCATGGGCGATGCCGCCGCACAGCACTCGCCGTTCGGCGCGCGCGGCGGCAACCGCGCGATCCAGGACGCGAACAATCTCGGCTGGAAGCTGGCGCTCGTGCTCGCGGGTCGAGCCCATCCGGACCTGCTCCTCACCTACGAGCACGAGCGGCACCGCGCCGCGCGCGAGGCGGTCGAGATCGCGACGCGCAGTGCGTGCTTCATCGGTCCGGAGAACCCCGAGCAGCGGCTGTTCCGCGACGCGATGCTGGACCTTGCGCAGGCCGATCCGGCGATGCGCGCGCTCGTCAATGTCGGCCGGCTTTCGACCGCCTGCGACTACTACGATTCGCCGCTCAATCTGGAACCGGACGCCATCGCCGCGCCGCTTGCCGCAGCGGGCTCCGCCGCGCCCGACGGGCGGCTCGGCGCGGGCTACCTCGCGGACCGGGTGGGCGGCGATTTCGTGACGCTTTTCTTCGGCGAGGGTCCGCAGGCGATCGCGCGCGCCGGCAACGAGGCTCTCTGGGAACGCTATGGCGTGCCGCCGGACGGCGCGACCTACGTCGTACGGCCCGACGGTCACGTGCTCGCGCGCTGTCGCGGCGTGGATGCGAAGTTTGCCGAGAAGGCGATCGCGCGGGTGCTCGACTACCGCGCGTCGCACGAGGAGCCGTCTGCCCGGCCGGCGTCGGAAACGATCCACGACCGCGACCGGCTCTTCGAAGCCTTCGAAGCGTTTCTGGCCGGCGTGCCCCGTCCCGAGCGAGAACGGGCGCTTGCGCGCCTTGCGGTCGCGCTCGCCAGCGGCCTTGCGCCCGCCGAAGCGCAGGCCGCGATCCGCACCGCCCGCCTCGCCAGAAAACAGGGTCAGACCCGGGTCTGACCCTGTTTTTCAGTCGTGGGCGCCTTCGGCGCGGTAGCCCAGCGCGCGCCAGCGCAGCATGCCGCCGGCGAGGTTCGCCGCTCGGGTGATGCCGTGCTTGCGCAGCAGCACGGTCGCCTGCGCCGAGCGCGCGCCGGAACGGCACACGGTCACCACCGGTTTTTCGCCGGCCAGCTCCTTCGCGCGCTGCTCAAGCACGCCGAGCGGGATCAGCGTCGCGCCGGGAATGTGGCCGAGCGGTCCGTTGAACTCGGCAGGTTCGCGCACGTCCACCACCTGCACCCGGTCGAGATTCTCTTCCAGCCAGTCCGGCCGCACTTCCCAGATGCCGGCAAAGGTGAACACGAGCGGCGCCCAGTCCGGCTCGTCGTCCAACACCGCCTCCTTTTGCGGCCGTCCGCAGCGCAGGTTGGCCGGCACCGCGACCTCCATCTGCTTCGGATGCGGCAGCCCGAGATGGGTCATGTAGCCGACGAAGTCGTCCTCGCCCACCGCCTCGCCGAGGCGCGGGTTGAAACGCTTCTCCTCGGCGATGCTGGAGCAGGTGAGGCCCCGGTAGTCGTGCGCGGGATAGACGAGACAGGTGCCCGGCAGCGCGAACAGACGCTCGCGCACCGAGCGATAGAGCGTACGCGCATCGCCGCTCTGGAAGTCGGTGCGGCCGCAACCGCGGATGAGAAGCGCGTCCCCGGTGAACACCATCGCCTCGTTGTCGAGCACGTAGGACAGGCAGCCGGCGGTGTGGCCCGGCGTCTCCAGGGCAACGAGATAGCGCCGGCCGAATGCGATCCGCTCGCCGTGCGCGAGCATCCGCTCGGCACCCGCAGCGCCGGTCTTCGCCCCGAGCGCGATCTTCGAGCCCAAGCGCCGCCTGAGCAGCCACGCGCCGGTGACGTGGTCGGCGTGCACATGCGTCTCCAGGGTCCACACGAGCCTGGCGCCCAGCTCCGCGATCAGCGCCGCATCGCGCCGCGCCTGCTCGAACACCGGGTCAATGAGCACCGCCTCGAGCGTGGCGGAGTCGGCAAGAAGGTACGTGTAGGTCGAGGACTGCGGGTCGAACAACTGCCGGAAAATCACGGCGGAAACTCTACCCCTCTTTTCGGCCGCCGCGCAGGGGGGGCGAACGCCGGCGCGAAAGCGCGCACGCGCCCTTCCTCGCCGGCCTAGCCCTGAGCGCGCAGCCGCACCAGGTACTCGCCCGCCACGATCGCCGCCGGGTACAGCACCGCCTCTTCCCGATGCGCATGCAGGATCAGATCCTCGGCAAAGGCCACATAGTCGCCCTTGTCCTCCGCGGCCGCGACGCGCGCAAGCTCGCGCAGCGCCTCGGAAATCCGGCGGTGCTCGGCGGTCATCCGGCCGATTTCGTCGCGCAGCGCCTGCACCATCCGCGCGGCCTCGCCGGCCGGTGTCTGCGCTTCGCCGCGCGCAAGTTCCGGGAGCAGCGCAAGCAGCGGCTGCACGAACTTCTCCTCGCGCAGGAAATGCGCGTCCGCGAGCGCCGCGACCTTCGCCGCCGCCGGGCCGATCGGCCCGTCTTCGCGCATGGCGCGCTTGAGCGTGGCGCGCAGCGACTCGTGCTCGGCCTTGAGCAGTTGCTGGGTATCCCCGGACATGGCGTTTCCTTGAGCAGTGCGACGGCCCATTGTCGGCACAGGTCCTGGCGATCCTTTGATCCGGGTCAAAACTCCCGCTGGCGGAACGCCGCGGCGGCGGCGACAATCGCTCCGACGAGGACGCGATGAAACTGGACATCTTCAACCACATCTTTCCAAAGCGGTTCTACGAGCGCATGCTCGACGTCGCTCCGGGCGGCAAGGACATGCACAAGCGGGTGCGCGGCATCCCGTGCCTGGTGGACCTGGACGAGCGCTTCCGCATCATGGACCGCTTCGGCGCCGACTACGCGCAGGTGCTCTCGCTCGCCTCGCCGCCGATCGAGGAGCTGGGCTCGCCGCCGGTCTCGACCGAGATGGCGCGGATCGCGAACGACGGCATGGCAGAGCTGGTGGCGAAATATCCGCGGCGCTTTCCGGCCTTCGTCGCCTCG
>DATMAN010000082.1 GCA_035560005.1 Burkholderiales bacterium
GTGAAATCGATCCACCAGGGTGTGGACATCGTGTTCCTGCGCGAGGTGACGGAGGGAATGCAGTCATCCGACACGGTGGTAATGGGTGCCGGCGAATTCCGTCCCAACGACGAGATAACGATCGCTTCGCGCGTGATCACCCGGCGCGGCTCGAATCGCATCGCGCGGGCTGCCTTCGAGATCGCGCGCACCCGCAAGCGCAAGAAAGTGACCGCCGTGCACAAGGAGCCGGTGTATCGCGTCTGCTGCGGGATGTTCGCCGAGGAATGCCGCAAGGTGGCGAAGGAATTTCCCGATGTGGCGTTCGAGGAGGTGATGGTGGACAGCATGGCGATGAAGCTCGTCATGAACCCGCAGGTCTATGATGTGGTGGTGACCACCAACCAGTTCGGCGACATCCTGACCGATCTTGGCGCGGGGCTGGTGGGCGGGCTGGGGCTAGCGCCCGGGCTGTGCGTTGGGGAGCGCCAGGCGATGGCGCAGGCGACCCACGGCTCGGCGCCGGACATCGCCGGAAAGAACATCGCCAATCCCTATGCGATGATCATGTCGGGCAAGATGCTCTTCGAGTGGCTGGGGCGCAAGCGCGGTGAGCCGCGGGCGGTCGCTGCTGCAGAACGGATCGATGCCGCTGTGGAGAAGGTAATGGCCGAGGCGAGGCACCTTACCCCGGATCTCGGCGGCAGGGCGAGCACCACCGAGATGGGCGACGCGGTCGCGGCGGCGGTTTGACCTATTCCGACCGGGCGCCGAAGCCGTCGTGCCGGCCGCTCCACCCCAGGCGACCCGAGGACCAACGCGTTGTACGCCCGCGCCTGCTGGCTGTTTCTCTTTTCGCCCGGGCTCCGGGCGGATGAGGTGGTGAGCAGAGCAGCACGTTGCCGCGGCTCGCTTTCACGCCGCCGCCCATTGCGCAGACAGGAGCGCCGCCTGCTCCAGCACCGTCTGCGTCGCCTTCTCCTGCCTGTCCGGCGGGTAGCCGTGCTTGCGCAGGATGCGCTTGACCAGCACGCGGAGCTGCGCGCGGACGTTCTCGCGCAGCGTCCAATCGATGGTCACGTTCTGTCGCACCGTTTCGACCAGCTCTCGCGCGATGGCGCGGAGCGTCTCATCGCCGAGCACCTTGACCGCGCTGTCGTTCGTCTCCAGCGCGTCGTAGAAGGCCAGCTCGTCCTCGGAGAGGCCGAGCTGCTCCCCGCGCGCGCTGGCCTCGCGCATCTCCTTGGCCAGTGCGATCAGCTCCTCGATCACCTGCGCGGCCTCGATGGCGCGGTTCTGGTAACGGCGGATGGTCTGCTCCAGCATCTCGGCGAAGGAACGGGCCTGCACGACGTTCTTGCGGCGCCGGGTCGCGAGCTCGCCCTTGAGCAGCTTCTGCAGCAGCTCGACCGCGAGGTTCCGTTGGGGCATGCCGCGGACCTCGGCCAGGAACTCGTCGGAGAGGATCGAGAGGTCGGGCTTCTGGAGCCCGGCCGCCGCGAAGATGTCCACGACTCCTTCGGGCGCGACCGCGCGGGAGATGATCTGCCGCACGGCCTGGTCGAGATCCTCCTCGGGCCGCGCTTCCCCCGGCGCGCGCTTGGCCAGCACCGCCTGCACGGCCTGGAAGAAGGCCACGTCGTCGCGGATGCGCAGGGCCTGCTCGTGCGGCACGGCGAGCGCGAACGCCTGCGATAGCTCCCGCACGGCCCGCACGCAGCGGTCCTTGCCGTTTTCCTGCGCGAGGATGTGCTCCTGCGCGGCAGGCAGCATGCCCAGGCGCTCCTGCGGCGTGCCGGTCGTCCAGCGCGACCGGTCGAAGCCGTGGAAGAGGCCACAGCAGACTTCGTACTTCTCCAGCATGAGCGCCACGGCCTCGTCCTGATCGAGCGCCGTGCGGCCCGTGCCGCCGCTCTCCGTGTACGTCGCGAGCGCCGCCTTGAGCTCGTGCGCCAAGCCGAGGTAATCCACGACGAGACTGCCGGGCTTGTTCTTGAAGACGCGGTTTACGCGCGCGATGGCCTGCATCAGGCCGTGGCCGCGCATCGGCTTGTCGATGTACATCGTGTGCAGGACGGAGCTTCACCAGCTCCCGGTACAGCTCGACGCAGATGCGGCGGCTCATGCAGACGACCATCGCCTTGCCGTCCATCGCCTCGCACCGCTTCTCGAAGTGCTCGACGATGTCGCGTGCCACGAGCTCGAGCCGCCTCGAAGCGCCGACGACGGCTTCGAGCTGCGCCCGCTTGGTCTTGAGCTTCTCCTTGCGCTCGACCTCCTCGCCCTCGGTGGCCTCCTCGAAGTCCGGGTCGATCTTCGGCCGCTCCGTCTCGTCGAGCGCGAGCTTGGCCAGGCGGCTCTCGTAGTAGATCGGCACCGTCGCGCCGTCCTGCACCGCGCGCTGGATGTCGTAGACGCTGATGTAGTCGCCGAACACGGCGCGCGTGTTGGCGTCCGCGAGCTCGATCGGCGTGCCGGTGAAGCCGATGAAGGAGGCGTGCGGCAGGGCGTCGCGCATGTGGCGCGCGAAGCCATCGATGAAGTCGTACTGGCTGCGGTGCGCCTCGTCGGCGATCACGACGGTTGAAGCAAAGCTGCCAAGGTCGTTGCTCCACCACTGTCGAAGTCAGTCTGATTGATCCGCACATACCTCCAGACCGCGCCCGTCGCCGCGCTGACCCGCTCACACCAAGTCTTGAGCGCCTCGTCCTTCGCCGCCGTGCCTTCCCACACGCGGCCCTTGGTCTCGATGATCCAGTTGACCTCGCCCGCCTTCGACTTCTGCACCACCACCCAGTCCGGGTGGTAGAACCCGATTGCTCCGCTCGGCTTGAGGTAGTCGACGCGGAACTGCGTGCCGGACTCGCCTTGCTCGGTCGTGCCGAGCGACGCGAAGCGGAGGACATCGGACGCTTTGTCCAGAAACTGGGCGAACCGCCGCTCGAAGTCGTTATACGTAGCGACGTAGTTGAAGACAGTCCTCTTCGCCTCGAGCGGCGGGAGGTTTCGACGCCAACTGAAGGGTTTCGTCGCCGAGAGCCGGAAGTCGGCCTTGTCGAACTCGATCGCGCGCCGCTCGATCGTCAGCTCGGCGATCTTCCGCGCCAGGTACTTGGCGATGCCTTCCTGCAGCTCCAGCCGGGCGAGGTGCGAACGGAGCGCCTCGTCATCGAGATCGACCGACTTACCGAAGCACCGGGTCGCGACGTAGTCCCGCACGGATGGGTACAGCTCGGCAAAGCGGTTGGGCAGCTTGGCACGGTCGATGACCTTGTTCGTGACGCTGGCGAGCAATTCCTGGGCGGCCGGGAGCTCACCCGCAGCGATGTCCGACTGGTGCACCTCCGTCTCCGTGGTCGCGAACTCGAGCCGCAGCTTGACGCGGAACGGCTCGGCCAGATCCTCCTGGTCGTAGATCGCCTCCAACGCGGCCACGTCGAGGTCCGAAAGCTTGCGGACATCGTGCTCCAGGCTCGGGTTGGTGATGGGGATCGCGATGTCGTACTTGAGCCGCTCCTGCACGGGCGCGATGATGACGGGCGGCGGCGGGTCGGTCTTGGTGCTGGCCACACCCACGCCTTCTGCTTCGAGTTGAGTCCGCAGAACGTTGAGCAGGTTGCGAGTGCCGAGCACCTCCAGGGTCTGCGTCCGGTCCGGACTCACCTGTGTCATCAGCCGCAGCCCGCGACCGATTACCTGCTCCGGAAGGATCTCGGCCTTCGCGGTGAACGGGCGAAGTCCCAGCACCACGGTGACGTTGCGGACGTCCCAACCCTCTCGCAGCATCATCACGCTGACGATCGCCTTGATCCGGCTTTCCGCCTTGTCGATGTCGCGCGCGGCCTCGCGCGCCACGTCGAGGTCCTTCTTGGTGATCTCGCCGGCGGCGTCGGTATGAATGACCAGGACCTCCGACTCCTTGAAGCCGAACTCTTTGGTCTTCCACAGGTACTCGCCGATGGCATCGGCGTAGACGTTCTTCTCGGCCATGATGAACAGCACCGGCCGCGTGCCGAGCTGCTTGTAGACCTTGTGGTGCTCCTTCCAGCGCTGCACCGCGGCGCGCAGCCAGTAGCCGTACTTCTCGCCGATGTTGTCCTTGGTGACCCCGTCCGGGTCGTCCTTGGGCTGCTTCGGGTCGTCCTCCTTGGTGACGATGAGCGGCGCCTTGACGATGCGGTCCTCCACCGCCTGCGCGAGCGGGTAGTCGCACACGGTCCAGGGGAAGTACATCCCGTTCTGGTCCTTGGGCGTGGCCGAGAAGTCGAGCCAGAGTGAGAGCCCCTGCGGCAGCGCGCGGTGAATCGCCAGCAGCGACTGACTCCACGCAAGGTCCTCGTCGTGAACGTGGTGCGCCTCGTCGTTGAGCACCACCAGGTCCTTCAGCGACTTCACCCGCTCCAGCATCGAGCGCTGACCAGAGGCGGCGAGATCCTTCGCCGGCTTCTTGCCGAGCAGCGCCTCGATCGCATTGGCCGGCGTCCACTCCTCGTCACGCGACTCGTAGAGCTGGTGGATGTTGGTGAGGAAGAGGTTGCCGGACGGATCCGGCTCGGCCGCCTCCCCGCGCAGGATCACCTTCTGACTGAACGCGCCGCGCCACTCCGGCGGGATCAGCGGCAGCTCGTAGAAGATGCGGTTGGCGGCGAAGTCCTTCTCCAGCCGCTGGTAGACGATGACGTTGGGCGCGACGATCAGGAAGTTGGTGGAGAGCTCCGAGCCCGGCACGCGCTGCTTGTGGAAGCGGCTCCAGACGATGGCCATCGCCATTACCCAGGTCTTGCCCGAGCCCGTGGCCATCTTGAAGGCGAAGCGGCGCAGGTTTTCCGGCGGCAGGTCCTGCTCGCCATCACGGTCGAGCTCCGGCACATAGCGGCGCACAATGCGCTGCGGCTTACCGTTCTCCAGCCTGGTCTGGAACTCAATGTTCTTCGAGAACAGGTCCTTCTCGAAGATCGTCGCGTGCGCCTGGATCAGCTTCTGCGCGTCGCGCTGGCCGGCGATCTCGACCAGCCAGGCCAGCGTCTCGATCGCCTCGCGCTGGCAGAAGTAGTACCGGAACGGCACGCCGAAGCCGGGGACCTCGTGGTCCTCCTCGAACCAGTACTCGAAGAGCCGCCGGGTGACGTCGGAGGCGCCCTCGTAGCCGCTCTCCCGCCACGCGTCCACCGCGGCGCGGATCCTCGGCACCAGCAGAAGGCGACTCGGGCGGCGGCCGGAGGTCTCCTCCCGCCAGCCGGTCGCGGCCGCGTCGTCCTTGACCAGGTAGGAGGTCGGCTTCTCCCAGGGCCGACGGCCCGGAATCTCGGGCAGGTCCTTGTCGTAGGCGATGACGGACTTCGGCATGGCTACTTCACGTCCACGTCGAAGGCCTGCGAGGTGTCGTTGCCGAAGATGTCGATCACCTTGACGAGGATGCGGTACTTGCCCGGCTTCTCGTAGGTGTGCGCGTCGGAGACGAGCGAGAGCTTGCGCTCCTTGCGCGTGCGGTAGGCCACCCAGCCCTGCATGAAGGTATCGTTCTGGAAGTCCCAGTCCACCGCCCAGTAGTCGATGTAGTCCGACCACTTCTTCACCTTGCCGCGCACGTCCTCGGGGATCAGCTCGGTGTTGGGGATGACGAAGTCTTTGAGCACCACCTGCGCGGTGAGCTTCTTCGGCCGCTCGATCTCGGCCTCGAGATAGGCCAGCTCGAAGAAGCGCACGTCGCCCTTGGCGGCGGCCTGCTGCTCCATCACTTCGCGCGGGATCTGCAGGAGCAGGAGCTTCACGCCCTTCTTTTTCGCGGCCTCGACCATCAGGTCGTAGAGGCCCATCTCCCACTCCCAGCCGAGCACGTGCAGCTCGCCCTGCTTGAGCTTCGCGCACTCGTCCACCGCCGCGTCGATTTCGGCAATCGTCACCGGCGCGTCCACCGCCCCGATGTGCACCATCGCCCGGCCCTTCTTGCCGTGCAGATGCGCCATGCCCGCCACCAGCTGGGCGCCATAGAGCTTGAGGATGAAGGCGAGGTACTCATAGAGCGCCTGCTCGGTGAGCGACTTGTCCTTCGCCTCGCCGAAGGTCACGCCCTGCCAGTACTGGCGCTCGTACTTGCCGAGGTTCAGGACCTCGAACGGTTTACAGTTCTCGATGCCGAGGAGGCGCTTTCGGGTGACGTGGATGCCCCAGCGGCCGAGGTCGCACCCGATCCAGCGGCGGCCGAGCTTCTCGGCGACGGCAAGCGTGGTGCCAGAACCGCAGAAGAAGTCGGCGACGAGACCACCGGGCCGACTCAGCCAGCCTATGACGCGATCGAGCAACTCTTCGTGCTTTTGAGTGGCGTAGTCCTTCTGGTTTTCATACGCCTTCACGTCGTCCCATACCGTATCGCCAACCTTGTCGTCGCTCGGGGAAAACCAGTTTTCAACCGTTCCGCTCTCCGAGCGTCGTATGAACTCAAGTTGCTCGCCCGTGTCCCGCCAGAACTGGACCAATGAACGCCCTTTTGCCTCCTTCAGGAACCGCTCGTAGTTCGCCACCGCTCTGAGCGCACGCTCACGTTCCCACTTCCACTGGCCGTGAGTGGGCTTCTCACCAAGGAGCTCGTAGCGCATGGTCGGACGGTCTGCGCCACTCCAGAATCGATGCCAGTAGCCTTCCGGCTTTGGCGACTCGTACGGCACAAGGAGATTGGGCACTCTGGAATCAGGATGACACGAGTACCAGAGCAACACGTCATGCCCCTGGGGCAGCGCGGTAACGACGTCGAACTGGCGCTGAAGGTTCTTTGTAATCGGGCGATGGACCACGATCTCGTTGCGATAGTTCTCAGCGCCAAAGATGCCATCCAGGACAAGTCGAAGATGAGGACTCACTGCCGGTTCCACGTGCACGATCACATGCCCCGTGGGCTTCAACAGATCGCGGAACAGGGAGCATCGGTCCCACATCATCTGGAGATAGCTCGACAATCCACGTCCCCAGGTGTCGCGATACGCCTTGTCCTCAATGACCGATGGATCCTTCTCAATGCGCTGACCCTTCTCACCAATCTCTGCCGTGAATGAGAAATCCGCCCCCGTCGCAAACGGCGGATCGATGTAGATGAGGTCGATCTTCCCCGCGAACTTCTCCAGTAGCGACCCCATCACCAGCAGGTTGTCGCCCCAGATGAGCTTGTTGCGCCAGCCCGCCTCGAAGGTGTCGCCCTCCTTGCCCTCGTAGACGTCGAAGAGCGTTCCCTGCACGCCGCCCTTCTTGGCCTCGCGCGTGGCGCGGCTCTCGTTGACGGTCTCGATGACCTGGAAGGGCAGACTCACCCGCGGCACCTCCTTGAGCGTGCCGTCCTCGTTGTACTTGCCGGGCCAGACCATCTCGGTTTTCGTGATTTCGATCTTCGCCATGGGGGGCTTTCGTTCTCTGTAATCGTTTAGGCCCGCCGGGCCCAGACGTCGTATTCGGTTCTCGGCTTGCTCGAGTCACGCAGGAAAGTGTCCGCCTGACGCTTGCCGCCATGGGCAGTTCCGGCGGGGCGCACCGTCTGGATGCGCCAGCCGCTGTCGCGCAGCGACTCCTTGAGAATCGTCAGCGGGTCCGCGGCGCGGTCCGCGATTCCGCCGAAGCGTACGACCAGTCGCGCGTCTCCTACGCTCACGCCGGCCACGTTCTTCCAGACCTTGCGCAGATCCTCGGCGAACGCTTCGGGGCTTCCGTGACCGATCTGCTCGCCGTGGCTGTAATCCACGGCGTCCGGCCCGCCGAGAAACCAGTACCGCAACCATTGATCGGCGACATAGGTGCGCATGCCGTAGTACGGGGGCGAGGTGATGATCCAGCGGAACCGTCGCCTCGGCGCGCGCGGTCGCAGGGCGGCGGGAGATCGGCTGTCCGCCAGCCGCGCCTGCCCGGGCGCGCTCAGGCCGTGCGCGAAGTACCGTTCCGCTCGTCGCTCGATGATGGCGAGGACGTTGACGCGCTGTGCGCGAAGCCCGTGCGCGCGCCAATAGCGGACCGCATAGTCCGGCTTGGGCGCGTAGGTTCGGGGGCACTGGTTCGAGAAATAGCTCGGGAATGTGCGCTGCTGTGGTCCGTGCAGCGCGCCGAGCAGCAGCCCGCGCAACGCCAGGCGCGCGGGCGAGGTGCAGCCCCGCAGCAGCGCGGCGCGCAGCCGGCACAGATCGGCGAGCACGTCCCGATGGAATGCCCATTGCCAGAACTCGCTTTCGGGGACGGCAATCGGCGGCTCCGATTGCAGAATGCGCCGCGCCTCGGCGACCACGGCGGCCGGCTCTATCGCCACCAGCTTGGCCGCCGTAATGGCTGCAGCAACGGGACTCGCGTCCACGCCGACGCTGCCGAGTCCGAGCAGGCGCGCCGCGTAGTTGGTCGTCCCGCGGCCGCAGAACGGATCGAGCACCTCGTCGCCGCGTTCCGCGTGGGAGGCGAGCACCGATAGCGGGAACGATAGCGGGAACATCGTGAAGTACGGGCAGAGCCCGTTGAGCGCGAGCGCGTGGGAATCGAGCCTCACCATCGGTCAGCTCTTCCGCCTGACATAGGTGGTGTTGCGGGTCGGGTGGCGGTACGACTCCCAGGCCTGGTTCTGCGGGCCGATGAGCCGGTCCAGCGCCTTCCGTACGAGGTAGTAAGCAATAGTGTCGCGATCATCGAGCTGATCGGGCAGTTGGTTGAGTAAGAACGCCTTCAACGCGCCCCACGCGACCCCGTCGGCGGACTGAAGCTTCGACATCATGTTGGTGTCGCGGGCCAGGGCCTCGATCGCCCGGTCCTCGATCAGCGCCTTCACATCCACTGGCGCTTCGCCTTCCTGGGGGCGGTCCGGCTGCGGCGAAACCAGGGCGGGCGCCGGCGCATCCGTGAACACCGCGCGCAGGCGCGTTGCGTAGGTGTTGCCCGCGGCACCGTTGTAGTTCGGATCGCGCAGCGCGAACAGCCGTTCGAACGACTGGGCGCGCAGGCTCACCGGGTAGGGCTTGCCGCCGACCGAGCTCCAGAAGACGCCCTGTCCCGGGATCGGCTCGTTCAAGAGCGAACTGAGCAGGTCCTCCGAGAAGTGAGCGTTGGCCTTCTTGAGCGCCGTGAGGTCGGCGGCTGACAGCAGGTGGAAGATAAACCAGTTGTCGCCCTGGCTCAGGATCTCGACCGGGATGCTGCCCGGCTGCTGTGTGATCAACAGCGCGCCGAGATCGTACTTGCGACCTTCCTTCACCCAGGCGATGTACGGCTCGGAGGCGGACGCCGCTTCATTGAGCACCGATTGCGCCTCCTCGACGACCGCGATCGTCGGGATGGTCTTCGGGTCCGCGGCGGTGAACTCTTTCTGATTGCGGTCGAAGATGCGCCGCAGGATCAAGCCGGACAGCACGAGAGACTGGGCGCCGCGCATCTGCGAGACGTCGATCACGCACAGCTTGCCTTCGCTCAGCGCGTGCAGGAGCATGTCCATCAATTGGCTGCTCTTGTCGTGGAGCATGCGAACGATGGCGGTCATGTTGCCGCGGGCGGCCAACGCTTCGGCCTCCTGACGCTGTGGGTCGAGGTCGAGCAGAGGGCAGATGTCCTCCAGCGGCGTGGCGTTGCCGTTGGCGTCGATCAGGTTGACGAGCGACTCCCAGCGTTCCTGAGACAGGCCGCGCAGTTTGCGCACGTTCTGCTGTTC